>CADBPL010000271.1 GCA_902796535.1 Oscillospiraceae bacterium | reverse complement strand
GGAGCCGCAGCCGCGGTTGATGTTGATGCCGTTGGGCACGGCGGAAAGCACCTCAAAATCGACCCCGAGGTCGGTGAACAGCTCGGGCGCGGTGAACGAGGCGGAGCCGTTGGCGCAGTCAAGCGCGATGCGCATGCCGGAAAAGTCGGCGTCGACCGTTTCCAGCAGATGCTCGATGTAATCGAACTTCGGCATATCCGAATGGCGGATGCGGCCGACCTCGCCGCCGATCTTTACGTCCGGCACGATGGTGCCGTCTAAAATGATGGATTCGATTTTTTCCTCGATCTCATCCGGCAGCTTGTAGCCGTCGGATTTGAAAATTTTGATGCCGTTGTATTCGCAGGGGTTGTGGGAGGCGGAGATCATGATGCCCGCGTCATAGCCGTATTTCTGCACCAGAAAAGCGACCGCCGGCGTGGGCAGCACGCCCAGCAGCAAAACGTCGGCGCCCACGGAGCAAAGCCCCGCGGCAATGGCGGATTCAAGCATATCGGAGGAAATGCGGGTGTCCATGCCGATGAGCACACGCGGGCGGCTGCGCTGCTCATCGCTGAGCACCATGGCGGCCGCGCGGCCGATCTTCATGGCCAGCTCGCAGGTCAGCTCGCTGTTGGCAACGCCTCTGGCGCCGTCGGTTCCGAATAATCTTCCCATGTTCGATCACCTTTCCTTAAAATAATTTCTGCTGCCCCTGAATTTTGATGCCGAGGTGTTCATAGCCGGCGGGGGTCACCACGCGGCCGCGCGGCGTCCTTCCCAGAAAACCGAGCTGCAGCAGGTAGGGTTCGTAAACGTCTTCAATGGTAATGGCTTCTTCGCCGATGACGGCGGCAATGGTTTCCAGCCCGACCGGGCCGCCCTGATAGAATTCAATGATGGCGCGCAGCAGGCTGCGGTCGATGTTGTCCAGCCCGAGCTCGTCAATTTCCAGCCGCGTCAGCGCCAACTGCGCGCTTTCCAGGTCCACCACGCCCTTGCCGAGCACCTGCGCGAAATCGCGCACCCGCTTGAGCAGGCGGTTGGCGATACGCGGCGTGCCGCGGGAACGCGAGGCGATCTCCAGCGCGCCCTCGTCGTCAATGGCCGTGCCGATAATGCCGGCGGAGCGGCGCACGATCTGCGCAAGCTCTTCGGGGGTGTACAATTCCAGCCGCAGCACCACGCCGAACCGGTCGCGCAGCGGGGCGCTGAGCTGCCCGGCGCGTGTGGTCGCGCCAATGAGCGTGAAGTGCGGCAGATCGAGCCTTATGGAGCGGGCGGAGGGGCCTTTGCCGATGATGATATCCAGCGCGTTGTCCTCCATGGCGGGGTAGAGCACCTCTTCCACCGAGCGGGACAGGCGGTGAATTTCATCCACAAACAGCACGTCGCCGTCGCTGAGGTTGGTCAGCAGCGCCGCTAAATCGCCCGGCTTTTCGATGGCGGGGCCGGACGTGACGCGGAAGTTGACACCCATCTCGTTGGCGATGATGCCGGCCAGCGTGGTCTTGCCCAGACCCGGCGGGCCGTAGAGCAGGCAGTGGTCAAGCGTTTCACCGCGTGATTTGGCGGCTTCAATGTAGATTTTCAGGTTTTCCTTAACTTTTTCCTGCCCGATATAATCGTTGATGGTTTGGGGACGCAGGGTTTGTTCGTTGGCGTCGTCCTGCGTGTAGCCGGAGGCGACGATGCGGTTTTCATAATCCATTTCCCCCATGGCGTTCCCTCCCTTACTTCATGGCGCTGCTCAGGGTCAGCAGTGCCTTTTTGATCAGATCGTCCACCGGTTCGTTGGGGTCGAGCCGCCCGACGGCGATGCTGCTTTCCGATTTGGAAAAGCCCAGCGCACTGAGCGCTTCAATGGCTTCGGCGGCGTTGCTCGACGCGGCGGAACGGGTGATGAGGTCAAGCGAACCGCCGGCGGACGGATCGGAGAACACATTTAGTTTGTCTTTCAGCTCCACAAAGATACGCTGCGCGATTTTGGGGCCGACGCCCTGCGCCGCCGTGATGGCTTTTGTGTCGCCCGCGGCCACGGCCAGCGCCAGCTTGTCGGGCGTGAGCTGCGAAAGAATGGCCAGCGCCGCTTTGGGGCCGACGCCGGAAACGGCAATGAGCATTTTAAAGCAGTCCAGCTCGTCTTTATCGTAAAAGCCGAACAGATCCAGCGCGTCCTCGCGCACGCTCAAATAGGTGAACAGCGTCGCCTTTTGCCCGGCGCCGCCGATTTTTCGCAGGGTGTTGAAGCTGGTAAAGCAGCGCAAGGCGACGCCGCCGCATTCGATGGCAGCAGAGGTCTCATCGGTGAATACTACGCTGCCGGTGATGGAATAGAACAAAGCAAGCCCTCATTTCTTTTGGTTGATTCGCCCGAGCATCGAACCGGCGGAGTGGGCGTAGCAGATGGCCATGGCCAGCGCGTCGGCGGTGTCGTCCGGCTTGGGGATGCCGTTGAGGTTGAGCAGCAGGCGCGTCATTTCCTGCACCTGCTTTTTTTCGGCCCGGCCGTAGCCGACGATGCTCTGCTTGACCTGCAGCGGCGTGAATTCGCCGACGGTCAGTCCGTGCTTCTGGGCGGCGAGCAGGATCACGCCCCGCGCCTGCGCCACGTCGATGGCGGTGGTGGTGTTGGTGTTGAAAAACAGCTTTTCGATCGCCATCGCCTCCGGGCGGTGCTTTTCGCACAGGTAGCACATGCCGTCGTATATTTCGTCGAGCCGCTGCAAAAAGGGCGTGCCCGCGTCGGTGGTGACCGCGCCGTAATCGATCACGGTGAAATGGTTGGCGGCGTAGTCGACAACGCCGTAGCCGACGATGGCGTAACCGGGGTCGATTCCGAGAATGATCATATCGTTTCCTGCTTTCACGCAGCGTTTGCTTTTTTGAAGCCGCTTGTGACACGGACAAACGGCGCCAATACAT
>CADBPL010000270.1 GCA_902796535.1 Oscillospiraceae bacterium | reverse complement strand
TACTTCATGCGCGAACAGATCAAGGCGCAGACCGGCGCCGACGTGCTGTTCGGCATTGGCCCCATCGGCGGCATGGACGCGGCGGAGCTGGATGAAGACCCGGTCGAATGCGTCAAAAAGCAGGGCGCCATGCTGGCGGACGCGGTGCAGAAAATCGACAACGACCGCGAGCTGGACCCGAAAATCAAGGTGCTGTGCCAGCCGTTCTATTACCCGGTGGGCAACTATGTGCTCACCTTCCTTGCCACGCGCGGGGTCATGAGCTTTACGCCCTATCCCTCTGATCAGAGCGATATCGGCATTGCGATGAAATCGGAAATGACGCTGATGACGCTGGGCGACCAGAAGATTCTGCTGCTGCCCGGTGAAAACTTTGTCTGCACCGTGTTCGGCGGCTATGAACCGGCCGAAAAATCCACCACGGGCAAGGGGCCGGAGATCAACCCCGAGCCGCTGGCCGACATTGCGGGCGATCACGACATGATCGCCTTCGGCGTGACCAACGACATGACCGGCTACGTTGTGCCGCCCAACGATTTTGTGCTGCACCCCACGCAGCCGTACCTGAACGGTTATAAAGACCGCTTTGGCGATAACCACTACCACGAAACCAACGGCATGGGGCTTGGCTCGCAAAAAGCCATTGCCGACGCGTTCCGCGCCATGGTCGAGCAATTTAACGCGTAAGATCAGACTTTGAGTTTTTGGGAGGAATGTCAAATGTCAAAATCGATCAAACGAATCCTGTCCGTGTTCCTTTGCGCCGCGCTGCTGTTCGGCGCTGTGCCGCTGAACGGCTTTGTGGGGCTGCATTTGCCGTCGCTTTCGTCGCTGTTCGCCGTCAGGGCGCAGGCGGAGAATGAAGAGGTGATCGGCACCGTCAGCTTCGGCACTTACAACAACAAAGATGTTCTTTGGGATATCGTCAAAACGACCGACGACGGTGTTTTGCTAATTGCGAAGGAAGCGATCATCAAGAGCGTTGCTACCAAGTTCAACACTAATAGCTATAATTACCCTGATTATGCGACTTCCGCATTGGCAACCTATGTCACTGATACACTCCTACCTGCCATCTTCACCGAGGAGAAGCAGACCAAGCTCGCCACCTTCACTACACATTACGTGATCAACGACGGCACCGGCACCGCCGAAAACAAAACCTATAAAGGCAAAATGGCGATCCCCTCTGCTTCCGATATTCCGGATTCCTTCTTAACGAAGGTCACTATGATCGGCGGCTCGATCAACACTAACTACTGGACAGCGGACGGTTCCTGTTCCAGCGCTTCCGACAAGAATGTCGCCTGCATCTCCAGCGCCGGCACCATAATAAGGATGGCACAGAACGTCACGACCGTTGCCGTTCGCCCGGTCATCTGCATCGCTTTGGCCGACCTGCTTGCGCTGAATAACGAAGATATCTCCTCACCTACAGGTACCGAGATAAAGAACATGGAAAAGCAGCAATACGTCTACGTTAACGGCACGGTCTTATCCAAAACCATTGGCGGTGACGGTGATATACACCAAGCGATTTGTTATTCCACGACCATCACCAAAGACAACGTGACGGCGAACGACTTCACCTGGACGAGCGGCGACGAAAGCATTCTAAAGGTGACCGGCAGCCGCTTCACGGCCTATGACGACCGCATTGCGCTCAACGTTGACGTGCTCGGCGTCAGCCCCGGCACGACCACCCTCACCGTCACCACCTCCGACGGCGCCAGCGCAAGCTGCAAGGTAACCGTCGTTAACAATGATTATTATATTTGCGTTTATTCAACAAGCGAAGATTTAAGCACAAACGCAAACGAAAGCTTCAATCTGGCCTTCTCGCTGTATAAAAACGGGGAACCGGTTCAGGATTGGAAGAAGATGGCGCTTGTTGTTGGCAACTCGGAAGTCATTGATATATCTGATTACAAAAAGCAAAAAGACGGACAGTTCTATGTTACCGTCAGCGGATTGAAGCCGGGCGTTTCTTCTCTTGCGATCACGGATTCTGACACAAAGGCATATCAACTCCTCTCAATAAAGGTTAAGGACTCCGTTCTTGATAGCTGCAGCAGGCGGATGGATCATTTACCGGCTTTCAGTCCGGATACATTCCCCGACTGCAACATTCCCACAAATGCTTACGATTTTAACGGGCTTTACGTTAACAATTATTCTTTCACCCCGTTGGCGAACGAAAAATACAAGGTGGCGTTTGATGTTTACAACAAAAAAATGCACCTTGGTGCTGTTGACGTTTTCGACGCGCAGGGAAACTGGATCGACAGCCAAAAAATCAGCCGCTATGAGGATATTTCAAGCCTTTGGGATACCGGTGAGGCCTGTTACAGACTTGTGACTGAGATTGCCGACGGAACATTGTGCTCCTACACTTCGTATGCTATATCGAAAAAAACCTCAATCGAGGTGGAAGTTCCGGAAGGCGGGTATATTACCATTTCAAACAACGTTCACGCTTCTCCCGGAGCGAATATGTGGAACTGTTTGGATATTATTTTTTTCGCTATTGAGGAAACAATAAATTTAGTATCTGCCAATACGGTTAAAGCCGAAGAAAAGACAATTAAAACTGTTTTTAGCAAGTCCGAACAAACTGAGAAATTTCTCAAGCGATTAACAAAAAATGCGCAAAAGGCGTCTCAAAAAATCACAGAAAACACAGCAGAATTCTATTTGTCAAGTAACGCTGAGGAGTTTGAGGAAAGCTTTGTTGATTGTTTTGGGTTAACATTTAAGGATATTGCAAAATCCGCGGTTGGCTATGGTCAAGATGTTTTTCAAGATTTAACAGGACCAATCGGTAAAATACTAAAAGTAATGTTTTCCATGACAAAATATATCGATAGAATTGGTCAGGGCTTGCATATGGCGGCAAGCTATAATCGGCCATTTATAACCCTTTACACACCCGCAAACAGCAAAGCGGTCACCATCAATGGTGTGACAGTGCAGGATGATAATAATGCCGTTGATGGGGACGCTGTGCTTCAGGTGTTTAAAATCGCTCCGTCTGATGAAATTGAAGTTTCATTACGGAACAAGACAACGTTTGATTCCTATCAAACCTATAACATTTGTTTTGTGAAAAACGATACAGAGGTTCAGCCCAACGGAAAAGTGACCGTGAAAATACCGATTCCGGAGGGCATGAAAAAGAATACGTGTTCCGTATTGCGTCAGGAAGCCAACGGCGAATGGACGATTCTTCCGGCTCACATTGAAGGAAACTACCTTGTATTTGAAACCAATCATTTCAGTTGCTATGCCATCGTCGGCAAGAACCCGACAAGGCTGGAAGTGAAAACAATGCCTGCAAAGGTGAGTTATTACCCCGATGATATTTTGGACACAACAGGCTTGACAATAACGGCATTTTACGAGGACGGAACACAGGAAGAAATATCTGAAGACTTGGCTTGTTCGCCGGTTATGCTGTGTGAACTGGGAGAGCAAACGATTACCGTTGATTATGGCAACAAGGAAACAACCTTTAAGGTTAATGTTGTTGAAGAAACATATACGGTTAAGTGGGTGATCGATGGTCAGGTGAGCGAAGTGCAATATACCAAAGGCGCAGCGATCGAAAAACCGGCCGACCCCAAAAAAACCGGATACACGTTCAAAAACTGGACGCCCGACATCCCTGCAACCATGCCCGAAGAGGATTTGACCTTTACCGCTGTGTGGGAAATCAATCAGTCCTCTTTGAAGGTCGATTCCAACGGCGGCAAGTGGAACGGCAGCACAACCGCGCAGACGTTTACGCAAAACTACAACACGGTAAAGACGATCGCCGATCCGACGCGCACCGGCTACACGTTCAAAGGCTGGGTTTTGAACAGCAATCCAAACGGCAACTTTGCGAACGGCGCCTATACCTTTGGCGCACAGGCGGGTGCGACTGATACCTTGACTGCGCAGTGGGAAGAAATCCCCGACGTGCTCCAGTCCATCGCCGTGGCAGTCAGCCCCGCCAAGACCGCCTACACCGTTGGCGAAACCTTTGACCCGACCGGACTGGCGCTGACCGCGACCTATTCTGACGGCAGCACACGAACGATTACGAGCGGCTTCACCTGTAGCCCGACGAAGCTGAACACCGCCGGTCAACAGACCATTACCGTGACCTACGAGGGCAAGACGGCGACCTTCACCGTAACGGTCGATAATCCCGCCCCGACACAGGGCAAGGTCAAATCCGTTTCCGTCGGCGACGCAACGATCAACTACAAAGCCTCGACCACCATCAAGCCCACCGTCACCGCCGACGAGGGTGTAACGTACACGATCAAATATGAATCCTCCAACCCGAAGGTGGCGAGCGTGGACGCGAACGGCAACGTCAAGGGCTTAAAAAAAGGTACTGCGACCATCACCTGCACGGTGACCGATCAGTACGGCAACTCGGTCAAAGACACCTGCACCGTCACGGTCAAATACACCGTTTTGCAGTGGATCATCATCATTCTGCTCTTCGGCTGGCTGTGGTACTAAAGCGAGCTGACTGAAAACGGAAAAGGAAAAATGGCGGAGGCAAGGCAGGCTTGAAAAATGGCATTCACCATGAAAACGATAAACACTCTTTGTTTGCGTTTTGCACGGAAATCCGTGATGAACCGTTTTTCTTCAGGCGGCTTACGAAACTGTTTTCCTTTGCCGATCGGTCTTTTTTGCCCGTAAAACTTAATCGCGCAGGCGCTCCAACCGTGAGCAGCCTGCGCTTTTTTGCTTTTTATTTGGTGATTTTATATTTTTTGCAGATCCTTTTATAGGCGATCACCAGCACCGGGATGCCGCCAAGGCACCCGACGGCGAGCACCGTTCCGGCGACCTCCAATTGCAATATTCCCAGCAGCGCGCTGACCCAGAATACGGCGGAATAGCACAGCCACATGATACCGTTGGCGCGGTTGTAGGCGGGGATGTCGGTGATCTCCCAGTCTTCCACCGTGCTGCCCGACCAGAACCACATCGGCTTTTTGCGCTTCCACGCAAAAATGCCCAGCCCGGTGAACAACAGGCTGACGGGGATCATAAAAATCAGCCAGATGATCCGTTCCATGGTTTTACCATTCCTTTTCTTTTTTCATCCGGCAGAAAACAAAAAATCGTACCAGTTGTTCAGGTAAATTGCTTTTGAGCCGTAGAAGCTGATATAGTGATGCTTCACGCCGATTTCATTCTTCATCATGTTGTATATATTCGGTGTGTCAACCTTGAGGTTGTCATCGCCGCCATTCCATTCCCACTCAGTCGTCGGCCAAAGGCAATACCGCGGCGAGACGGCCCGATAAAATCCGTCGCCCATAGAATTCGCCCCGTGATGCGCCATCTTGCAGTAGTCGCACTTGAGCAGACCGCTGTCGCCATAATCTGCTATTACCTGATTGCCGGCCAGATCGTTGGCGTCGCCGGTGAACATTACGCTCTTGCCGCCGAGATCCATGCGCATGATCGTGGAAGCTTCGTTACAGTCTTTCCATGCGGGGTTGAAGGTGAAAAACACCCGGAATCTGGCTTGGCCGATCGAAAAATCGTCGCCCTTGTGCAGTTCGCTCACTTTGTCGGCAAACCGCGGCAGCAGACGATTGTATTCGTTCAGAACATGGAACGCGTATGTGTCAGGCAGACGGTCGACCCGGAAAAACGTTTCGTTGGTCGGAAAGTTGGCGTAGACCCTGTCGAAGGTGACAATATCGTCGGCATATTCCGCTGTTTTCAGAAACACCTCGCAGTGGTCGTCGTGCGGGTGCGACAAAAACCACGCGTCGATGTGCGGCTTCTGCTGGCCGGTGACCGCCTTCAGGTATTCGATGAAATAGGCGGTTTCCTGATATTTGCCGCCGTCGATCACAATGACCCGGCCGTCTTTGGTCGTGATAATAAAGCTGTCGCCGATCAGTTCATTGACCGATTTCAGCATATGAATGACGTTTTGGTTCATGGTGTTGGAAACGCCCTCGTTTTTGACAACTTCGGCGTATTTTTCCATCTCCTGACAGAGCTGGTTTCTCTTGTAGCAATCGTCGTCCGGTTTTGAAATCCTGTCCACGGAGATCGGCGTCTTCGCTGGATCCATGGTTTTAGTCTTTAACGCGGCCGACGCCGGCGAGGCGCTCGAAAACGTCAGCAGCAGAACCAGCAGGAAAGCGAGTATGGTTTTTGTTTTCATGATGATTACCTCCGTTGTTGTTGGCTTCGTTTGATCGAAGCTGTTTTTTATAAGCGGTGTTCTTATCCGGCGGATAAGAATCACAGCGTTAAAACGTAAGAACCGTCTTTGGCAACATGGTTTTCCGTTACGCCGAGCGATTGGATCCACTCACGCACCTCAAGCGTTTTCAGCTGGCCGCCGCGGTTTTCCCAGACCCACTGCGGCGTCGGCCACAGGCAGATCTCAGGGTCGACCGCTTCATAAAAGGCTTTGTCAACGCTGTCCTGCCCGTGGTGCGCCATTTTGCAAATATCGCATTTCAGCAGCCCGCTGTCTGTGTATTTTTCCAACACATAGCGGCCGGGCTGCCCGTTGGCGTCGCCCGTGAACATCACGCTTTTGCCGCCGAGATCCATGCGCATGATGGTGGAAGCCGCGTTGCAGTCCTTCCACGCGGGGTTGAAGGTGTAAAGCACCGTGAACTTTGCCGCGCCGATTTTGAGCACTTCGCCCTCCCGCAATGCGGCCGCCTTGTCGGCAAAGCGCGGCAGCAGGGCATGGTAGCGCGTCAGAATACCGACTGCCCAGCTGTCTGTTCCCTCATAGAATTTCGGGTCTTCGGCAAAATTGGCATAGACCCGGTCAAAGGTCACGGGGCAGTTGTCCTCGGCGACAAGGCGCAGAAACACCTCGCAGTGGTCGTCGTGCGGGTGCGACAAAAACCACGCGTCAACGTGCGGCTTTTTCTGCCCGGTCACCGATTTGAGGTAGTCGAGAAAATAGCCGACGTCTTCCTTGTCGCCGCCGTCGATGACGATCACCTTGCCGTCCTCGGTGGTGACGATGAAGCTGTCGCCGATGGTGTGCTTGACCGATTTCAGCATATGGATGGCGTTTTGATGCATGGTGTTTCGTCTGCCTCTTGCAAGAATTTCAAAAAAATGCCTGACCCGACCGTAATAATGAAAAAAAGTCATGTCGTTCCCGCTTTCAGAATTCGACGCGCACGGTTTCGCCCGGCTGCAGCGGCACCTTGCGAAAATCGAGCAGCTCTTTGTGCGGCTTTTCGGCAAAGCGCAGCACCGTGTAGCGCACAGGCAGCGCGCCGGTGTTGTGCAGGGTGACGGCGCTGTCGCTCTCCCAGTCCTCCGTCACCTCGCCGTAGGTCAGCCCGAAGCCGAAGGGGTAGAGCGGTTCGCCCTTGAAATATTGATAAGTGCGGTTTTCCATGGAATAATCCACAAACGGGGGCAGATCGTCCGCGCTGCGGTAGAAGGTGACGGGCAGGCGGCCGCTCGGCGCAGCCTCGCCAAACAGAATGTCGGCCAGCGCCTTGCCGCCCATCGCCCCGGGGTAGAAGCACTGCAAAACGGCGTCGGCGGTTTCCTGCTGGCGGCACAGCGACACGCAGCTGCCGCTGACGTTGACAAACACGATCGGCGTGCCGGTTTCGAGCACCGCCTCATACAGCGCCTTTTGCACGGCGGGCAATTCCAGATCGACACGGTCGCCGAAATTGAAGGAGTCGCGCGCGTCGCCTTCCTCGCCCTCCACACGCGCCGAGATGCCCATGGCCATGACGACCACGTCCGCGCGTTTGGCGCGCAGCACGGCTTCCCGCAAAAGCGCCTGCTCCGACTGCCCGTCGGTGCGCACCAGGCCGCAGCCTTCGGCGTAAAGCACTTCGCCTTGACAGGCCTCCTGAATGCCGCGCAGCAGCGTGTAATAGACCGAAGGCGTGCCGTTGTAATTGCCCAGCAGCGCGTCGCGGCTGTCGGCGTTCGGGCCGATGACGGCCACGCGCATTTTGCGCCGCAGCGGCAGAATGCCGTTGTTTTTGAGCAGAACCATGCTTTCCTGCGCCATGCGCAGGTTCAGCGCGGTGTGCTGTTCACATTCGATCACGTCGGCGCCGATCTGATGATAGGGGCAGTCCTCGTCGAACATACCCAGCCGGAACCGTGCTTCAAACAGCCGCTCCACGCTTTTTGTTACCGTTTCTTCCGATACCAGCCCCTGATCGACAGCCTCCTTCAGCCATTCATACGCCTGACCGCAGTTGAGGTCGCACCCGCGGTTGACCGCCAGCGCTGCGCTTTCGGCCGGCGTTTCGGTGATGTGGTGGTGCTCGTGAATGTCGCAGATCGCGCCGCAGTCGGACACGACGTAGCCGTCAAAGCCGAATTCGCCGCGCAGAATATCCTGCAGCAGCGTTTTGCTTGCGCAGCAGGCCTCGCCGCGAAAGCGGTTGTAAGCGCCCATCACCGCCGCCGGATGCGCGTGCTCGATGCAGTAACGGAACGCCGCCAGATAGGTTTCGTATAAATCCTTGTCGCTCGGGTCGGCGTCAAATTCGTGCCGGAGCTTTTCCGGCCCGCTGTGAACGGCGTAATGCTTGATCGTCGCGTCCAGCTTGCGGTATTCGCCGTCGCCCTGCAAGCCCTTAACGAACGCCGCGCCCATGCGGCCGGTCAGGGTCGGGTCTTCGCCGTAGGTCTCCTGCCCGCGGCCCCAGCGCGGGTCGCGGAAGATGTTGATGTTCGGCGACCAGTAGGTGAGGCCCTGATACCACGCCGTGTCGCCGAAGGTGCGGAATTCGTTGTATTTCGCGCGCGCCTCGGTGGAAATGGCGTCCGCCACATCGTGCAGCAGTTCTTC
>CADBPL010000269.1 GCA_902796535.1 Oscillospiraceae bacterium | reverse complement strand
CGGCTCAGAAGCCCACCATATGCGTTACCATACCGAACACTCTTTTCTTTTTTGAACAAAATGGTTCATATCAATTGACATCGCAGAGCCGGGTCGGCATTCTTTTTTTATTTCTCTTGCATAATCGACAAGGGTTTGCTATAATAACGATAATCATTATTAAGGGATGTGATCCATAATGAAATGCCCGTTCTGTGGCTTTGAAGAAAGCAAGGTCATCGACTCCCGGCCGACCGATGAAGGGGAACGCATTCGCCGGCGCAGAGAATGCATTCGCTGCGCCAAGCGCTTCACGACCTACGAGATCATCGAAAGCGTGCCCGTGATCGTGATCAAGCGCGACAAGTCGCGTGAATCGTTCGACCGCCAAAAGCTGTTCAACGGGATGCTGCGCGCCTGCGAAAAGCGCCCTGTCTCACTGGCACAGTTAGAGGAAGCGGTGGACGACATCGAAATGTCGATCCAGAATTCGCTCGACCGCGAAGTGACTTCGGTGAAGATCGGCGAGCTGGCCATGGACAAGCTCAAGGGGATCGACGAGGTCGCCTACGTTCGCTTTGCATCGGTCTACCGTCAATTTAAAGATATCAACACCTTTATGGAAGAGCTGAACAAGCTGCTCAGTGAGAAGTGAGTTTATGAAAGCCATGCGCTGGAACACCCGAAACATCGGAACCGGCCTCCTTTATTTTTATATTCACTTTGTTACAGAAGTGATCTGCTTTTATACCCTGAACAACTACATAGAAAGCCCGCCCATCACGTGGCTGCTCCTGTATGCCTACGATATGCTGGCCTTTGTACCGCAAGCGGTCATCGGTTATTTCAGCGACAAATTTCCGAAGGTTCCCCTCGCGCTGCTCGGTCTGCCGCTGCTGGCGGCGGCCATGATCCTGCAAAACCACACGCAGCTGACGTTCCTTTCGCTGATCCTGCTTTGCCTGGGCAACGCCGTCATTCACGTCAACGGCGCTGAGGTCACGCTGCGCACTTCCAACGGGAGCCTTTCCCACAGTGCGATCTTTGTGTCAGGCGGGTCTTTCGGCGTGATCACCGGCAAGCTGCTCAGCAGCGCGGGCGCGCCGTATTGGCTGCTGCTGTTTTTGATCGTTTCCGCCGTGCCGTTCACCATTCTGGCGCAGATGTACCTAAAGGATCCGACCGCTCAGGGTGAGCCGTGCCGCGCTTTTGGCTATCACAACCCGAACGCAAACAAATATCTGGTGATCCTGCTCGCTCTGGTCGTTGTGATCACGCGCGGCTTCATGGCCTACGGCATACCGACCTCCTGGCTGAAAACCACCGTTCAGACTGTTTTGCTCTATGTTTTTATGGGCGTGGGCAAGGCGCTGGGCGGCATTCTCTCCGACCTGTTCGGCATGAAAAAGGTTGCCCTGACCAGCATTCTGCTCGCGCTGCCGCTGCTGCTGTTCGGTGACAGGCACATGTACGTATCCCTGGTCGGCATTCTGCTTTTCAGCATGACGATGTCCGTAACGCTCGGCATCCTTGTTTCCGTTTTGCCGAAATCGCCCGGTCTGGCCTTCGGGCTGACGACGATCGGCCTTTTTCTCGGCTCTCTCCCCGTGTTCTTTTTCCGCATTCGGAGCGTCGCGCTGAACACCGCTGTTCTTTTTGTGCTGACTGCGGTTTGCGCCGCTTGCCTGTTCATTTCAATCAGAAAGGATGTTCGTGATGGAAAGCCGGATTGAAACCGTCAGCTACGCGGTATTTCATTATATCAGAAACGAGTTTTTCATTCTCATCGCGGTTCTGGCGCTGCTCATCGCCGTGACCGCCGCCTTTGTCATTCACGAAATCAGACATGATATTTCATAGAATCGTCGACCGGATGCTCCTTGCACTGGCGCTCACGATCCTGATCGAGGGCTGCGGTGCCTTTTTGCTGGGCATTCGCACCCGGCGCGGGCAGGCTGTTGTGCTGCTGGCGAACGTAATCACCAACCCGGTGCTGCAGTGCACGCTGACTGCCGTTTCGTTTTTCTGGTCGCCGTCGCTTTACTACTATTTTCTGGTTCCGCTGGAAATAGCCGCCGTCATCGTGGAAGGGCGGCTCTACAAAAGTTTCCTGCAGCTGAAACTTAACCCGTTCCTTTTTTCTCTTTTGCTCAACGCAGGCTCTTTTGGGCTCGGTAAATTGATTTTTAAAATTCTATTCTAAACAGGAGAGGCTCCATGAAAAAACTGATTGCCGTTATTCTTGCTTTTGCATTCGCCGCCCTGTCGGCACCGGCCGTTTTGGCTGATATGGTTATTCCTACTTTGGAAGATTGGTTCGTTGTGTGCGGTGTGGAAGGTTATGATTATCAGATCACAGACAACAGCGGGGATACGGCCGTGCGCGTTGACAAGCACGTTGACCCCGGCATCCGTTTTCAGGTAAAAGAAACGGAAGACAGCGGCAGCGGTCAGTTCTATCTGGTGCCGCAAAACGACACAGGCGCCACGCTCACCATTTCGGAAGCCAATCTGAACAAATACTTTATCGACGCTGATAAGGTCGTTGGCAAGGAAGCCGGAAACAAGCAGTTAAAAGAAGCGCACTGCCTCGTTTCTGCCGACGGCGCCCCGCTTCGTCAGGGCCCTGCCGAAACATTCCAGGAATACGTCGTGGTGCCGCAGGATGCGGGGCTGGCCTATCAATACATCTACGAATCCGGCGGTCACCAATGGGCCTACACCACCTACGGCGGAAAAACCGGCTGGGTCAGGGTCGACCAGACCCAAAAGATCACCCCCACAACAGAAACCACGGCGCCGCCGACCACCGTTCCGGAGCCCGTCCCCGACGATCCGACCTCTTCCTCGCCCGACCCTTCGGTTCCCGCGCCTGCGGTTCCGACCCCTGTGGCTCCGGCTCCGGCCCCTGCGCCCAAGCCCGGCCCGGGCGCTGCCGGCTCAACAGCTGCCGGCTCGACGAAAGCCGCTGTGACAAAAAAAGGCGCTAAGCCCGCCGCTTCGGGGAACAGACAGGAAAACAACGATGCGTTTGACGATTACGGCGACGCCGAGCTGGTCGAGCTCACCGCCTCAGGCACGGAAAGGGCAGGGTTTTTCAGCAAGACCAAAAACGTGGTGATCGTCTGCTGCGTCGGCGCCGTAATTCTGACCGCAGCAGCAGCGGTCGTTCTGTTTATCATCAAAAAGAAAAACGACTGACCGTAATGAAAACTCCGTCCGATCGGTTCCTCTTCGTTTTGCGATCGGCACTCGGGAAGATAT
>CADBPL010000268.1 GCA_902796535.1 Oscillospiraceae bacterium | reverse complement strand
GCGTTCGGCCTCTTCATCGTCGGGGTATTCCTCGGTGATGAGGTTGAGCGCGGGCAGGATGTAGCCCATTTCGTGGAACGAGGCGTGAACGGTGTGCGTCCACGGGTATTTTTCGCAAAAGCGCAGCCCGTGCTCGCCCCACGATTTCATCAGATGGCGGCGCAGCGACTGCTTGACGTTGTCGCCCTCGTTCGTGTTCAGCACCTGCATGGCGCAAGTCAGCCCCTCATACCACGAGCCGACCAGCTCGGCGTCGTCCACGCGGCAGTGCGCGGCTTCCGCCGGCTTTTTGTTGGGCAGAAGCAGCCAGTAAGGCAGGTTGTCCTGCGCCTCGTCCACCATATGGGTGATGTAATGGTGGATCAGCTCCACGCTCCTTTTCAAATCAAACGCTTCGTACATGACGTTCCCCCATTCCCTTGAAAAGTCTTGAAAAATATTCCCTGATCATGTTCCATATCTTTCGGAACAGGCTCAGCGGCACGGCATCGTTCGGGTCGGCCGGTTTGCTCAGCTCCAGCACCGTATCGAGATCCTGCGCGTAACTCAAATCGTCCGTAAACCCGCCCGCAAGCGTTTCGGCCAGCGCTAACGCGGCAGGCTCCGCCGCCCCGCAGAAATTGACCCTGGCCAAAACCGCCGCGGCCGGTTCCCACACCTGACCGTTCGGGCCGGCCAGCGCGCAGGCGCCGTAGGCGAGCGCCGCCTTGACGCAGTCAAGCAGCAGCTCCGTGCTGCGCGCGTCGCTCGTTTCAGCCTCGTTGCCGTGATAGAAGCCGTACATGATTCTGGCCGCAACCTGATAGGGCTTATCGCAGCCTGTCTTCGCGATCTGCTTGCCGCCCAAAGCGGCGATATGCTCCACACTCATGCCATCGCCGTATAAGTCAAGCTGCACGGCGGCGCCTAAGCGGCTCATGAGCGTTTCAAGCGCGGCGTAAACCTTTGTGCCGGGCTGCAGCTTAAGCATTTTGGCAACCTTGTAGGGCGAGCCGAGGTAGCGGTTGAGCCACTTGCACACCCCCGCCTCAAAATAGCGGTAGGCGTAACCGGCAAAATCGTTGGTTAAGCCCTCCAGCTGCTCCGGGGTATAAGACGCTGTGAGCAGGCTTGTGTCGATTTGTGTAATAAAGCGGCTTTCGAGCCTGACCTGATCGCCGGTGAACGTGACCGAACGGTAAGCGTTCGGCGCGGAAATGAGCGAACCGGTCTGCACATCGTAAAGCACGCGGCCGCTTTCGGTTGCGGCGCAGGAAATATCGTTGGCGTGCAGGTGGCCGGTGAACACGGCGCCCACGCCGCTGTCGGCCAGATCAGCCGCGTGTTCCCTGTAATGCGGGATCATGGGCTGCAATTCAAAGTGCGGCAGGATGCTGTGATGCATCATCATAACGAGCCGCTTTCCGTCCTGCTTTGCCTGCGCGAGTTCGTCCTTCACCCACGCCATCACAGAATCGTTCAGTTCACCGTCGTCCTCGCCGTAAATACAGGAATCCACGGCAAGCAGGCGGAACCCGCCGCCCAGCTCCGCCGTATAAGAGGCGGAATCGCCATGACGGCTGCGGGCTTCCGTATAGCCGAAATCGGCATAGATCTCACAAAACTCCGGCATATCAATGTGCCGCTCATCCGCCTGCGCGGCGCAGTCATGGTTGCCGTTGATCACAAAAATCTGTTTGCCGCTTTTTTGTTCGGTCTCGCGCAGCAGCTGCGCCAGCGCCAGATGCGACTGCCGCCCGCCGCCGGTCAGGTCGCCGGAAAGCAGCAAAAACGCTTCGTCGCCCGCCGCAAAATCATCCAGCAGCTTTTGCAGGATGGCGCCGGATTCATAATTCATCTGCCCCTGTGAGGAGGCGTAATAAAACAGCGCCGCGTCCTGCGGCGTCATGCCGTTGGTGTACTGCGCCGCGTCGGGCGCGGGCAGCTCGCCCAGATCGGCGGGGCATTGAAAATGCGTGTCGGTAGCCACGAGCAGCTTCAAATCCGCTTCCCGGGCAAATGCCGCCGGCGAAACAGACCCGACCACAAGGATCAGACAGAAAAGCACACAGAAAACTTTGCGCACCGCCCGCTTCATAAGCTCCCCCTTTTGAACGCATGGTTCAAGGCATTAAGGCAACACCGCACAAAATGCGGCGCACGCCTTAAGAATTATAATCATATTATAATCCTCCCCTTTCGTGATTACAAGAAAAAAATCACGGAACCGGCAAAAAAGCGCGATTTTTCCCGGCGCAAGGCGGCACTCTACGTTCCGTAGGTTGCCAGAGGAAGCCGGTTCCCGTATAATAAGTGCAAAAGGAGGTGCCAACCATGGACAAATATGTGACCGGCGCCATGATCAAAGCCCTGCGCGAGCAGCGCGGCCTGACCCAGCTTCAGCTTGCGCAGGCCCTTATGGTGAGCGATAAAACCGTTTCCAAATGGGAGACCGGCAAGGGCTACCCCGACATTACGCTGCTCGAACCGATCGCCAAAACCTTTGCGCTTTCGGTGACCGAGCTGCTCACGGGCAAGGCTGTTGCCAACGCAAACCTTTCCGCCAACATGCTGCGTTCTCATTTTTACGTCTGCCCGGTCTGCGGCAACATCTTTCACAGCATGGGCGCCGCGCAGATCAGCTGCCACGGCGTGACCCTGCCGCCCCTTGAAGCCGAGCCGGAGGATGAAGCGCACACGCTGCGCGTGGAGGCGGTGGAGGATGAATACTTCGTTTCCTGCGCGCACGAAATGACCAGGCAGCATTACCTGTCGTTCTTCGCCGCCGTTTCGACCGACCGGACGCAGCTGGTCAAGCTCTACCCCGAAGGGAACGCCCAAGCCCGGTTCAAGCGCAACATGGTCAAAAAAATCTATTTCTACTGCAACCGTGACGGGCTGTTTTTCCACAAGCTGTAAACGCTTTCGCTTTGCTAAAAAAAAAAAGAGGGCGCGCTGCAAGATGCACTTTGCAGCGTGCCTTCTTTGATTGTTTGTTACTGCTCCACCGTGTAGACGCTGACCTTTTTGCGGTCGCGGCCAAGGCGTTCAAAACGAACGACGCCGTCAGCCGTGGCGAACAGGGTGTCATCCTTGCCCTTGCCCACGTTGGTGCCGGGGTGGATGTGGGTGCCGCGCTGACGAACCAAAATGTTGCCGGCCAGAACGAACTGACCGTCGGCACGCTTGGCGCCCAGGCGCTTGGATTCGGAATCACGGCCGTTACGGGTGGAACCCATACCTTTTTTATGAGCGAAAAGCTGAATGTTGATTTTAAGCATTAGAATATCCTCCATAAATTATTTTGATGCAGTCGGGATACTGCTCCGACAGCATCCGAATGTGTTGTTCAAGCCCCTTGAGCAGCTGCTGCGCCGCTTCGTTCGGGGAACGAAGAACAAGCGTCATGCGGCCGTTGGGATCAGCCGAAGCAGCGGCGTCGGCCTTCAAAAAGTCGGTCAGCGTGTTGGCAGTGAGGTAGGCGGCTGAGGAAACGGCGGCGCAGACAATGTCGCTGCCCTCGTCTGAGTGTTCCGCGTGACCCTTCACGTCAAACCCCGTGACGGCACGGCCCGCAAGGAAAAACTTGAAACGGATCATGGCGATCAGGCGTTGATGGCAGCGATTTCAACCTTGGTGTAAGGCTGTCTGTGACCCATCTTGCGTTTTTCATTCTTTTTGGGCTTGTAGGTGAAAACAACGATCTTTTTGCCCTTGCCGTTTTTAATGGCTTTCGCGCTGACGGTCGCGCCCTTGACGTAAGGGGTGCCGACCTTGATGGAATCGTCGGTTCCGACGGCGATGACCTTGTCGAACACGACTTCGCTGTCAGCTTCAACATTGAGCTTCTCAATGAAAATGGTGTCACCGGCAGAAACTTTGTACTGCTTGCCGCCGGTTTCGATGATGGCGTACATAATTTTTCCCTCTTTTAATAAGTCTCGCTACTGTGGG
>CADBPL010000267.1 GCA_902796535.1 Oscillospiraceae bacterium | reverse complement strand
TTGCGAACCATGTCAGGCGGGGAACCGAGCAGCATTAAGCAAGCCGCACGGTGCGCCACAGTCCGCCTGCACGCTTCATGACCAAGACAAGGCTTGATCCATTGAAGGGGGTGAGTCCGGAATGTATCGCGCGCTTTACCGCAAATGGCGGCCGAATCAGTTCGCCGACGTGGTCGGGCAGCAGCACATCACCCAAACGCTGCAGAATGAGCTGACGGCGAACAAGCTGGCTCACGCCTATCTGTTCACCGGCTCGCGCGGCACGGGCAAAACCACCTGCGCCAAAATACTGGCCAAGGCGGTCAACTGCGAGCATTTGATCAACGGCAACCCCTGCAACGAATGCGAGGTATGCCGCGGGATAGATTCCGGCGCGATCCTTGACGTGGTCGAGATCGACGCCGCGAGCAACAACGGGGTGGATAATATCCGCGATTTGCGGGAAGAAACCAACTACACCCCCGTGCGCGCCAAATACCGCGTTTATATCATTGACGAGGTTCATATGCTCTCCATCGGCGCATTCAACGCCCTGCTCAAAACACTGGAAGAGCCGCCCGAATACGTCAAATTCATTTTAGCCACCACCGAGGTGCATAAGCTCCCCGCCACCATCCTTTCCCGCTGCCAGCGGTTCGATTTCAAACGCATCGAGCCGGAGGATATTGCCGACCGGTTGGCGGTCGTGGCTCAGGGCGAGGGCTTCACGCTCGAGCGCGAGGCGGCGCTGCTGATCGCCCGCGTAGCCGACGGCGCGCTGCGTGACGCGCTGAGCCTGCTCGACCAATGCGCCGGGCAGAGCGAAACGATCACGCCGGAGCTGGTCAGCCGCGTGGCGGGTCTGACCGGGCGCGAGCACCTGTTCCGTTTGGCGAATTGCATTCATCAAAACGACTGTGCCGGCGCGCTGACGATCCTTGACGAGCTGCATACCGCGTCGTGCGATATGGAACGGCTTTGCACGCAGCTCATCGAACACTATCGCAACCTCATGATCATTCGTGCCGTCAACCGCCCCTCGGGGCTGATCGTTTGCACCTCCTCCGAACTCAAGCAGCTGGAGGAGCAGGCCAAGGGTTACACGCTGGAAAAAATTATGTATATCCTCGGCGCGCTTGAGGAGGCGGCCGCCTCCATGCGCAAGGGCGCCAACCGCCGCATCGAAGCGGAGCTGGCGTTCGTCAGGCTCTGCACGCCGAACGCCGACGTTTCGGTCGAAGCGCTGCTCAAGCGCGTGGCCGAACTGGAAAAAGCCGTGCGCAGCGGGATCGTTCCGGCTGCTGCCGTTCCGGCGGGTGAAGCGAAGCCTGCGGCTTTGGCCGAACAGCCGAACGCGCCGCGGACGCTGCCGGACGGAGAGTGCGTGCAGTGGGCGGAAATTTTGCAGGAGCTCAAAACCATCAATATGCCGATGTTCGCCATTTTGTCGGATTCCACGGCGCGCGCACAGGATCAATATCTGGTCATTGCCTCGCCCAACCCGTCCATCGGCGCCATGCTCAAGGCAAACAACAATTCCGCCGACGTTAAAAAAGCCGTGTTCAACGTGACCGGCTGCCGTTGCAAAATCGGCGTTGAGCGGCCGAGCGAACCGGCCGCCGCACCCGCGCCGGAACCGGCGCCATCCCCCGAAAACGACCCGTTGGAAGCGCTGCTGAAAGAGGCGAAAAAAATGGGTATTGAAATTCAAGTTAACTGAAAGGAACGATTCATATGAAAGCAAGAATCCCCGGCGCACAGGGCGGCGGACAGGCTGCCATGCTCCAGCGGCTGCAGGATATGCAGGCGCAAATGCAGAAAACGCAGGAAGAAGTGGAAGCGACCGATTTCACTGCTTCTGCGGGCGGCGGCGTGGTGGAAGCCATTGTGACCGGCGCAAAAGAACTCAAGGACATCAAAATCGACCCCGAAGCCGTCGACCCGGAAGAGGTCGAAATGCTGCAGGATCTGATCATCGCGGCCGTTAACGAGGCGCTGCGCAAGGCCGAAGAGGCCATGAATCAGGGGATCGAGGCGGCCAAGGGCGGCCTGAATATCCCCGGTCTGTTCTGATCGATGAGCTACGAAGTGGCTGCGCTGGCTCGGCTCATTGAACAGTTTGAACGCCTGCCCGGCATCGGCCGCAAGACCGCGCAGCGGCTTGCGTTCCACGTGCTGAACCTGAGCGAGCAGGAGGCAAAGGCGTTTGCCGAGGCGATCGCTCAGGCGCATCAGAAGATCCGCCGCTGTTCGGTTTGCTGCAATTTATCCGAAGGGGAGCTGTGCCCTATCTGCGCCCGCTCCGGGCGGGACAAAAGCACGATTTGCGTGGTGGAAGACCCGCGCGACGTGATGGCCATTGAGCGCACGCACGAGTATAACGGCGTTTATCACGTGCTTCACGGCGTCATTTCCCCCATGAACGGGATCGGGCCGGAGGAGTTGACGGTGAAGGAGCTGTTAGCGCGCATGAACAGCGACGTGAAAGAGGTCATCATGGCAACGAACCCCACGGTGGAGGGTGAAGCGACCGCGATGTACCTGTCGCGTCTGCTTAAGCCTCTGGGCGTGGCGGTCAGCCGCCTTGCCTACGGCGTGCCCGTGGGCGCCGATCTGGAATACGCCGACGAGGTCACGCTCCTGCGCGCCATCGAAGGCCGGCAGGAGCTGTAACAAAAAAAGAGCAGAGAATCCTCTGCCTCTTGATCTGCTGTTATTCCCTGTTGACAATTCCAAAAAAGTGGTATACAATATGGATGTAAGGTGAAACCGATAGACGGTTACACTCTCACGAAGACAACAGAAACGACCGCCGTCTGTTCGAGGGATCGGCGGTTATTTCTTTTTATGCGATTGAACGATGTCAAGGACAAGTCCAATAATGCTGACGAGAACAAGCGAAAACGCAAAAAGGTCTCCGTATGTAACATACTGCACACGCACCACCCCCTCAGATTGTGTCGAGAGGGCAAGAATCCGCCCTCTCGCAAAAGAGGGCGCAACCGCCTACCGTTGCAGGCTTCACCTTACGCAAACCAATATACATGATAGATTAACTGTTGAAAAGACATTAGATTACAAAAAAGTTTAACCGGAATCCATTACACTGATTCCGGTTTTTTGCATATTTTCGGCTTCTTTGCTCAAAAATAATGGCAAAGGAGTGTGGCTGCATGACGAACGAAGAATACCAAAAGCTGATCAAAACGGCGGTGCCGCCGTCGCCCAAGGGAAAAAATGTGCTCAAGGCGTTTGTGAGCGGCGGGCTGATCTGCACGCTGGGGCAGGCGTTGAAGGAAGCGTATCAAATGTGGGGCGCGTCGGAGGAAACCGCCGGCACGCTTGTATCGCTCTCGCTCATTGTGCTCACGGCGCTGTTCACGGGGCTGGGCGTGTTTGACAAGCTCGCGCGCCACGCCGGCGCGGGCACCATCGTGCCCATCACGGGCTTTGCCAACGCCGTGGCGTCGCCCGCCATGGAATTCAAAAGCGAGGGGCACGTGCTCGGCACGGCGGCGCAGATGTTTTCCATCGCAGGCCCCGTCATTGTTTACGGCACGGCGGCGGCCAGCCTTTACGGCCTGATCCATTACCTGCTGATCCGGGTGGGAGGTTGAGCGCGATGCCGAAACGACAGGGCAGGCAGACCCTTTGGCTGACCAACCGGCCGGTGATCGCGGCGAGCGCCGGGGTCGTGGGCAAAAAAGAGGGAGAAGGGCCGCTCGGCAGGGAGTTTGACAAGGTGTTCGACGACGCGCATCTGGGCAAGGACAGCTGGGAAAAGGCCGAGAGCGCCATTCATCGCAGCGCCGTTGCGCTTGCGCTGCAAAAGGCAAAGAAAAGCCCGGATGAGGTCGACCTGCTTTTGGCAGGCGATCTGCTCAACCAGTGCATCGGCACCACCTTTGGCGTAATGGACTTCGGCATTCCGTTTGCCGGGTTGTACGGCGCGTGCTCCACCATGGCGCTGTCGCTGGCCATGGCGGCCGTGCTCGTGGACAGCGGCGCGGCAGGCTGTGCAGTGGCCTCGACCTCGTCGCATTTCTGCTCGGCGGAAAAGCAGTTCCGTTCGCCGCTGGAATACGGCGGGCAGCGGCCGCCTCAGGCGCAGTGGACGGCGACCGCCGCGGGTGCTGCCGTGCTGGAGGCGGGGCGTGGGGACGTGACGGTGGAAAGCGTGACCTTCGGGCGCATTACGGATTACGGTGTGACCGACGCCAACAACATGGGCGCCGCCATGGCGCCCGCCGCCGCGGCCACCATCGCCGACCGCCTGATGCAAACGGGTGAAAGCCCCGCGGATTATGATCTGATCCTGACCGGTGATCTGGGCGCGGTCGGCTCCGCGCTGCTGATCGAGCTGCTTGCCAGAGAGCACGGGATCAACATCAAACCGCAGCACGCCGATTGCGGCACGATGCTGTTTGATCTGGATGAGCAGGACGTCAATTCCGGCGGGTCGGGCTGCGGGTGCAGCGGCGCGGTGGTGTGCACCAACGTCGTGCGGCGATTGCGGCAGGGCGAACTGAAACGGGTGCTGTTTGTGGGCACGGGCGCGCTGCTCAGCGCGGTTTCCGCGCGGCAGGGCGCGACCATTCCCTGCATCGCGCACGGAGTCGTATTGACAAGCAAGTAAGAAAGGAAAAATACCGCCGTGCGGCGGTATCGGGTATCGATCATGGAAAGAGTTTTTCGGGATATCAAATGGTTTTCACGGTTGAGCA
>CADBPL010000266.1 GCA_902796535.1 Oscillospiraceae bacterium | reverse complement strand
CTTGTAAAACCGGTCGAGGATCTCATCATCCTTGCCTTCGATTTCGTTCAGCTCCGCCGTCAGGTCGGGGTCGAGCACGGCGTTTTTACGCCACAGGTCATAAAGCTGATTTACGTGGTTCATAGTTGTTCCTCCCGTTATCGTCCGTTTATTCAAATGCGGTTAATAGATTTGGTATTTGCCCACGATGGCCGTGCCGTTGTCGGCGTCGGCAACCGGCTTCACGTTGGCAAAGTCATGGTCGGTCATGCGCGTTTCACCAACGATGATATAGGTGTTGCCGCTCAGACGGCAGATGTCGTTGCACGAATCGTCGCCGCTGCCGCCGAGCGCTTTGGTGTGGAGCACGTTGCCCTTGGTGTCGATGGACAGAATAAAGCCGTCCGTTCCGCCTGTGTTGCCCAGCGCGGCAAAATCGCGGTTATCGGAGGAAGAAATGCCCACCAGCGCGTAGCCGAACGAGGTGGTGGTTACGGCGTTGAAGCGGTCGGCCTTAAAGCCGCCGTAGGTGTTGAGGAAAGAAAGCGTTCCGTTTTCCGCGCCGCAGAAGCCGAAGAACGCGTCGCTCGAACCGCGGTTCAAAGCAAAGGAACCGTCGGATGAAGCGTAATAGCCGGCGAACAGGCAGCCGACCTTGTTGGCAACGAGCTCGTTGACCTCTTCCGATTTGCTGCCGCCGATGAGCTTGACCCAGCTCTTGGCGCCGCTGGAGGAGAGCTTGGCAATGAGCACGTCGTAAGCGCCGTGGCTGCCGTTGAAGTCGCCGTCGGCGGACTGGCCGCGGGCAGCCACATAAATGTTGCCCGCGTCATCTGCGTCAAGCGCGCTGATCTCGTCATGGGAGCTGCCGCCGATCTTAGCCTTCCACTGCACTTCGCCGTCGGCGCCGTATTTGAGCAGGACGCCGTCGGTGACCTGAACGGTCAGCCCTTCAAAAACGCCGTTGTTCGCGCGGATCTTGCCGCCGGTGACGAAGCCGCCGTCGGGGGTGGCGGTGACGGCCGTGAGGTAGTTGGTTCCGTCGGCTTCAAGGGCTTTGGCCCACTGCACGGAGCCGCCGGACGAAACCTTGACCAGATAGCAGTTGAAGTCGCGCCCGTTGGCGTTGAGCACGTAGCCCGCGCAGATGAAGCTGCCGTCTTTAAGCACGTCAAAATCATAAACGTCGGTTTTGGTTTTGGCGGCCAGCGAGCATTTCCAGAGGATCTTGCCGTTGCCGTCATATTTGACCAGCACGTTGTAGGTGTCGGTTTTGCTCATGTTGAAGTCGCCGTCGGAAGACGAGGTTTTGGCCATGGCAACAAAGGTGTTGCCGCTGACGGCCTTCACCTTTGCGTAACGGTCCTGATCGCTGCCGCCTGCGCCGATGAGCCAGTCGCAGCTGGCGGCGACCTTTTTGGAAGAGCTGCCGGCGGAGGTGGATTTGGCGGGCTTGGCCGTCGTGTATTGGTCAAGGTTCGTGGTCGTTTTTTTGCCGGGCTTGCTGTAAGAGAGCTGGGTGGATTCGTAGCCGACCTCGACCACTCTCGTGACCGCTTCGGTATACAGTTCGGTCACCGGTTCGGTCACGGGCTCGCCGCTTTTTTCAGTCACGGGCTCGCCGCTTTTTTCGGTCACGGTCTGCATGACGGTGCTGCCGTCCTGCTCAGTCACGGCGCGGCTGTATTGCCTGGTGAGAACGCCGGTGACGCGGCTGCCGTCCTCCTGCGTCAGGGGCTTGCCGTCTTCATCCTGAAGCACGCCCGTCACCTGCAGAACTCTGGTGAGCGCGGGGCGGGTCTGCTTGACGGTGACCTTATCGCCGTTGGCGTTGGTGTAGGTCTTGCCCTCATCGTTGGTCGCGTATTCGATGTGGGTGATCCATTCCTCGGTGATCGGTTCGCCGCTTTCGTTGGTGGCAATGTTGCCGTCGGGCTCGGTCACATAAACGAACAGGCCGGTGTGCGGGTCGTTTTTGCGGCAGGCGGCAAACAGCACGGCGAGCGCAACGAGGAGCAGACCGACGAGAGCAACGGTTTTGCCGGTACGGTTGATTTTCATTTTGATTCTTCCTTCCCTGTTTTAACAAATAATAAGAATCCAAAATTGAGTGTAGCCATTATAACACAGCCGGGCTTCAATTGCAACAACGCAAAGCATACAAAACGGTAAACAAAAGCAAAAGGATTTTTGCCGGATGCGAAAAAAATATGAAAAACGGGCAAAAACGCTTGACAAGGGCGGAAAAAGCGGTTATAATAGCGCTCTGTAAAGATGTTGTGCTTTACAGAATACGACAAGGAGGGAATCCATTTTGGCGAAAAATCTTGAGATCACCATGCTGCTCGATTTTTACGGCGAAATGCTGACCGAAAAGCAGAGAAGCTTTTTGGAGTATTATTACGATGATGATCTTTCGCTTTCCGAAATCGCCGAAAACGAAGGGATCACCCGCCAGGGCGTTCGCGATGCAATCAAACGCGCCGAAGCGCAGCTGCTCAACATGGAACAAAAGCTGGGCATGGCCGCCCGGTTTGAGGAGCTTCGGCACGGGCTTGACGAAATCAACGAGTGCGCCAACACCATTTTTGAACAAAACATGCGGTACGGTCTCTCGCGCGAGATCAACGACGCCACCGCCCGCATCCGCGCCATTGCGCAGACCATCCTCGAACTGTAATCACGATCAACGACGAAACAAGAGGTGATTTTTCTTGGCATTTGAAGGCCTTTCCGACAGATTGGAGGCTGCTTTTCAGCGCTTGAAAAGCAAGGGGAGCCTGAACGAACACGATGTGCGTGAAGCCATGCGTGAGGTGCGCCTTGCGCTGCTTGAGGCTGACGTCAACTTCAAGGTCGCCAAGGATTTTACCAACACGGTGACCGAACGCGCCATCGGCGCTCAGGTCATGGAGAGTCTGACCCCTTCGCAGATGGTCGTCAAGATCGTCAACGAAGAGCTGACCGCGCTCATGGGCGGCACGCAGAGCCGCCTGACCTCGGCGCCCCATCCGCCGACCATCATCATGATGTGCGGCCTGCAGGGCTCCGGTAAAACCACCCACAGCGCGAAGATCGCACTCATGCTCAAGCGCACCGGTCACCGGCCGCTGCTTGTCGCCTGCGATATCTACCGCCCCGCCGCCATCAAACAGCTGCAGGTCGTCGGCGAACAGGCCGGCGTGCCCGTTTTTGAAATGGGGCAGACCGACCCGGTCGTGATCGCGACCGAGGCTGTCAAGCTGGCAAAAGATAAGGGCTACGACTATGTGTTCCTTGACACCGCCGGCCGCCTCCACATCGACGAGGCGCTGATGGATGAGCTCAAGGCTGTCAAATCCGCCGTTCACCCGCACGAGATCCTGCTGGTGGTCGACGCCATGACCGGTCAGGACGCTGTTACCGTGGCCAAGGGCTTTAACGACGCGCTGGGCATCGACGGTCTGGTGCTCACCAAGCTTGACGGCGACACCAGAGGCGGCGCGGCGCTTTCCGCCCGGGCCGTGACCGGCAAGCCGATCAAATTCATCGGTACGGGTGAAAAGCTGGACAACCTCGACGTGTTCCACCCCGACCGCATGGCTTCGCGTATTCTCGGCATGGGCGACGTGCTTTCCCTGATCGAACGCGCCGAGCAGAATATCGACGAAAAAAAGGCTGCGGAGCTGGAAGAAAAGATCCGCCGCAATAAATTCGACCTGAACGATCTGCTCGATCAGTTTGACCAGATCCGCCGCATGGGCTCCATCAAAGACCTGCTCGCTCTCATCCCCGGCGTCGGCAAGCAGATCAAAGACGTTGACATCGACGAAAGCCGGTTCGACCGTATCAAGGCCATCATCTATTCCATGACGCCGCAGGAGCGCGCCAACCCCGACATCATCAACCCCTCGCGCAAACGGCGCATCGCCGCCGGCTGCGGCCAGCAGGTGGAAGACGTCAACCGTCTGCTCAGCCAGTTCCGCCAGATGCAAAAACTGTTCCGGCAAATGGGCGGCAAACGCGGCAAAAAAATGAACAAACGGATGCAATACAACATGAACCAGTTCCGCTGATCATCGGATGTAATTTCAATATGCTCCCCGTGTATTGATGCATTATATATTTTTGTAATCAAATTCTGCAAAAGCTTGGAGGAAACTACTATGGCAGTAAAAATCAGACTGCGCCGCATGGGCGCAAAGAAAGCACCCTTTTATCGCATCGTCGTGGCCGATTCCCGCTATCCGCGTGACGGCAGATTCATTGAAGAGATCGGCACCTACGACACCATGAAAAACCCGGCTGAGATCAAGGTCGACGTGGAAAAGGCTCAGCAGTGGATCAAAAACGGCGCTCAGCCCACCGATACCGTGAAGGCGATTCTCAAGAAAGCCGGCGCGATCGAGTAAATCCCCTTTCGTTGTCCTCAAGTGAATGCTGACCGAGCCAGCGGCAAAAAACCGCCGGTTTTGTCGGTGTTTACTGAATAGATTTGGAGGTGCAAACACATGACAGAGCTCCTTATGGCAATCGCACAGGGTCTTGTCGAAGATCCCTCGGCCGTCACCGTTACGGTTGACGAGCCGAACGAAGAAGGCATTACCGTTTACCATCTCCATGTCGGCGAAAACGACATGGGCCGCGTGATCGGTAAGCAAGGTCGTATAGCCAAGTCAATCCGCACCGTTATGCGTGCTGCTGCGACCCGCAACAACGAGAAAATCGCAGTAGAAATCGAGTAATTCACTCGAGAGCCCCCTTTTTTCATAAGAGGACGCCTGCTCTATGTGCTTTTCAAAAACAATGAAAAGTCATAGGGCTATTGGTGTTTATCAAATGAAGTGAAAATAGCAGGAAGGAGGAACGATCCGGAAGCCGCGCAGGAAACGTCTTTGTTTGCGGTTTTCCGAATCGTACAGCTTTGCCATGATCCAACCGTTTCTGGAGCTCGGCCGCATTGTTTCCACCCACGGCGTGCGGGGCGAAGTGCGCGTGCAGTATTGGTGCGACGACGCGGATTTTGCCTGCTCGTTCTCAACGCTTTATTTTGACGCGAACGGCGAAAAGCCGGTGCGCGTGCTCGGCGCCCGCCCCCACGGCAACGTGGTGCTGATGAAGCTGGAAGGCGTGGAGAGCGTGGAGCAGGCGAACCTGCTGCGCAATAAGGTGCTTTATATGGCACGCAAGGACGCGAAGATCCCCGACGGCGTGGATTTTATCGCCGATCTGCTCGGCTGCGACGTGCTCGATGCGCAGCAGCCCGAAAAGCGTTACGGCACATTGACGGACGTTACCTCCAACGGCGCGAACGAGGTGTGGGAAGTGACGGCCGATAACGGCGCAAAATATCTGCTGCCGGCGGTGCCTCTGATCGTCAAGCGAAAAGACGCCGCGAACAACCGGGTCTATATCAGCCCGATCAAGGGGATTTTTGACGATGAGATTTGACATTTTAACGCTGTTCCCCGAAATGTGCGAATGCGTCGTGAGTGAAAGCATCCTCGGCCGCGCGCGTGAAAAAGGGCTGGTGGAGATCAACTGCCGCAGCATCCGCAAATATACGCTGGATAAGCACCGCCGGGTGGACGACGCGCCCTACGGCGGGGGCAGCGGTATGCTCATTCAGGCGCAGCCGGTGTATGACTGCTACCGCTCGCTGTGCGAGGATATCGGCAAAAAGCCGCATCTGATTTATCTTTCGCCGCAGGGCGCCGTGCTCACGCAGCAGCGCGCGAAGGAGCTGCTGCAATACGACAACATCGCTCTGCTGTGCGGGCATTACGAGGGCATCGACGAGCGCGTGCTGGAAGAGATCGTCGATGAAGAGATCTCCATTGGCGACTATGTGCTCACCGGCGGCGAGCTGCCCGCCATCATCGTGGCGGACTG
>CADBPL010000265.1 GCA_902796535.1 Oscillospiraceae bacterium | reverse complement strand
CTGACGAGCGTGACCATCCCGAACAGTGTCACGAGCATCGACAAGGAGGCCTTCGAATACTGCACCGGACTGACGAGCGTGACCATTCCCGACAGCGTCATGAGCATCGGCGATGATGCCTTCACGTACTGCATCGGACTGACGGCTATATCGGTCAGCGAAGGCAATCCCAACTATTCCTCTGACAGCTTCGGCGTGCTATATAATAAGGACAAAACGGAATTGATCCAGTACCCCTGTGGCAGTATCCGCACTGCTTTTACCATTCCGGACAGCGTCACAAGAATCAGTGAGTATGCCTTCTTTTACTGCACCGCTTTGATGCGCATAACCATTCCCAACAGCGTCAAGAGAATCGACCTTGGTGCTTTCGGTTACTGCACCAGTCTGACGAGTGTGACCATTCCGGACAGCGTCAAGAGAATCGACCCTTTCGCCTTTGCTTACTGCTATGGTCTGACGAGCGTTACCATTCCAGACAGTGTCATAATCATCAGCAAGGGTGCCTTCGAGTTCTGCGACGGACTGACGAGCGTGACCATCGGCAACAGTGTCAAAAGCATCGATGAGGGTGCTTTCGGGGATTGCACCGAACTGACGAGCGTAACCATCCCCGCCAGCGTCACGAGCATCTCCTATGCCTTCACAAACTGTTCTCCTAATCTGACTTTCTACGGTTATTCCGGTTCTTATGCCGAAACCTATGCAAATGAAAACAATATCACCTTTGTGCCGATCACTTCTGTAACCTACACCCTGACCTACAACGCCAACGGCGGCAGCGGCGCGCCGGCGAGCCAGACCGGCAGCGGCAGCATCACCCTTTCCGGCGCCAAACCCACGCGCAACGGCTTCACCTTCCTCGGCTGGGCAACAAGTTCCGGCGCGACCGCGGCGCAATATCAGCCCGGCGCGACTTATAACCTGACAAAGAACGCCACGCTGTACGCCGTATGGCAAGGCAGCGGCGGCAGCAACATCTATAATCTCGGCGAAGAAACCTACCGCTTCAAAAACTACGGCGACTTCGATTCCCCGGGCGGCCACTGCTTTGGCATGTCGATCACCAGCGCCGGTTATTACACCGGTCTGCTCGATAAAAACAAGATCGGCCTCACCGATTCCAACCTGTTTGCCCTGAGCGACACGGCCAAAGTCAAAGCGCCGATCTGCTATTATCAGAATATTCAGGGAGAAAAGTATTCGACGCCCGCAATCGTGGCGGGCGGCAGCTTCTATAAAACAGGAACGAACAATATTATCAATGACTGGAATCAGGTTGTTAATTATGTTAAGAGCCATAACTACGACAACAAAGGCTCGCTGCAAATCGGCTTCCGAAAAGACGAGGAAGGCGGGCACGCGGTCAACTTCCTGCGGTATGAAGAAGTCAGCGGCCAACAGCGCATTTATGTTTATGACAATAACTTCCCCACCATTGAAACCTATTTTTATCAGGAATCGAACGGAAAAGTGTATCAGGCGCCTAAGCAGACTTTCTCGGGCGCGATCGACTGCATCGCGCTGCGCGACGTTGCCACCTATTACACGCTGGCGCAGAATTTTGATTCAACCAGATATTTCTATGCCGCCAAGGATTCCATTTCCATCATCGGCGCCGACGCTTACCCGATCGAAGCCGATGTAAGCAAGGGCGAATACGTCATGTTTGAAATCCCGAACGATAAAACGGAAGTGATCGTTACGCCGCTGGTTGACAACGCAAGCTTTGAATATATGGATCAGAGCTATCACTTCAACGCGGTCGGCGACGACACCTACGGCGTTTTCAAGCTGGCGACAACACATGACGGCGTTGTTGACCAGAGCGCGGTCGATTTTGCGATCCAAGGCAGTTCCGGCAAGGTCAAGGCCGTTTCCGTCGGCGATCTGACGGTCAACTACAAAGCCACCGCAAAGCTGAACCCCGCCGTCACCGCCGACGCCGGTGTGAAAACCACCGTTACATTTGAATCCTCCGACCCGAACGTGGTGAAGGTCGACGCCAACGGCAATGTGACAGGCGCAAAGCGCGGCTCGGCGACCATCACCTGCACCGTTACCGACAGCAGCGGCAACACCGCCGCAGACACCTGCAAGGTCACGGTCAAGTACACCGCGCTGCAATGGATCATCAAAATTCTGCTCTTCGGGTGGATCTGGTATTAAGCCGACATCATCAGCAAGCCTTTCCCTTTGCGCCGGGCATTGGGAAAGGCTTTGGCTTTTCCCGGCCGATTCTTCTTTTTTGAAATGAAATGTATTGACTAATCCTTCTTCCAATGGTAATATATTAGCAATATTCACAGCAACGACTTCCGGAGGGAAAAAGTATGAAAAAAAGAATCATCTGTATCGTCATGACCGCGATCCTGTTTTTTGCGGTGATCACGCCCGCGCTGGCAGCGGGCGGCAACGTGCCCACCATCATCGTGCCCGGCTATTCCTCCTGCGAGCTGTACTACAACTACGGTCAGCCCGATCAGGAACAGGTTTGGCCGTTTGCCGCGTCGGACGCCGTGGTCGAAACCATTAAGGACGCCCCGAATGCGATCTATTCGCTGGCCTGTCTGGCGCTTGACAACTGCGAGCCCGCCGGCAAGGCGATTTCGGGCGGCGGTCAGCGCATCCTCAAAAAAATGTTCTGCGACCCGAACGGCAAATCGCTTTACAACGTGACCACCTACCCCAACAAGCCCTCTATTTCCAACTACGCCTATTTAAAAAAGAACGCGCCGGGCGACATTGAAGAGCCCGATCTGTGCAAGCGGCTGGCGGGCGTGATCGGCGCGGAAAACGTGTTTGTTTACCACTATGATTTCCGCATGAGCACCTATGACTGCGCCGAGGAGCTGAACGATTTCATTACCGAGATCCGCCGCTACACCGGCTGCAAAAAAGTCAACATTTTCGGCTTCAGCTACGGCGGCCTTGTGACCGGCTCCTACCTGAGCCGCTACAAAAATTCCGCGCCGGTCAACAACGTTGTGCTCAACGTGCCTGTTCTGGGCGGCACCTCGTTTGCCAAGCGCTTCATTCTCGGCGAAGTGGATTTTCCGATGGGCAGCCTGATCGGCCTGCTGGAATTCGCCCTGAGCAGCGAATCGAATATGGCCGCCGTGCTCAAAGGCGTATCGCTGGATAAAATTGAGCGCGTCACCGCCGCTTTCCTGAAGGATATTTCCGTGTTGCCGCTCAACTGGGGCAGCTTCTGGGATCTGACGACGCCGTCGGATTACAACGCGCTCAAGCCGCAGTTCCTCAACAGCAAAGAAAACGGCGAGCTGATCCGCAAATGCAACATTGTGCACAACAACTACATGAAGAATTACAGCAGCACCTTCCGCCAGCTAAAAAATCGCGGCGCGAAAATTTCGATCATCTGCAACTATGCCGATCATTCCGCGTTCGGCGGCAGCGTGCTCAACGATATGCTCGTTGACGCGCGTTCGGCCAGCGGCGCCAGAACGGCAAAGGTCGGCGAGCGGTTCCCGGACAGCTACAAGCCCGCTTACACCACCTGCCGCAACCGCAGCCACTGCCACGTGGCGCCCTCGATGAAGGTCGACGCGACCAGCGCCTATCTGCCCGAAAACACATGGTTCATCGACGGCCAGTATCACGGCATGTACACCAAGGAGCCGTATTCGTTCGATCTGGTCATGCTGCTGCTCACCACCAAAAAAGCGGTGGATATCTACACCGACAAAAAATATCCGCAGTTCAACTATTCCCGTGCGCCGTATCGCGCCGTCACGGCGGATTTCAACGGCTGCAACCCCGGCTACGTCAAGGCGGACAGCAAAACCCTGACCATCAAAAACCCGTCGAACATAGAGACCATCCTCATCACCGGCGTGGAAATGGACGGTTATTCATTCAACCTGCCCGTCAACCGGCTGCTCCTGCCCGGCAAGAGCATGACCGTGACGTGCAACGGCAGCCTGCCCAAGGGTCACACCCTGATGAAGGTCAGCTACGTCAAACCCACCCTCGGCAAATCCGTCACCGCAAGGGAATTCGACTTCGTCCCGGCAAAATAAAACAAGCAAAAGCAGCAGCCCACCGGTTCATGCCCGCGGGCTGCTGTAACTATATCGAACAAAAAGCGCTGCAATCTGCGGCGCTTTTATTGTATATTCGTTTTTCGGACAGCACGGATCAGATCAGCGACCAATTCGAGCTGCTGCGGCGAACAATCCGCAAGAAGCGTTTGAATATCCTGCGTTTGGGCGACCATACCTTGAAGCTCCGGCTGGATGATCGCATTCAGAGAAAAGTGCAGAATACATACAAGCTGAAACAACGTCTCGACCGACGGCTTGCGGCGTCCGCTTTCCATGTGCTTAACGTGTGTGGGCGAAACACCCAATTGCTCTGCAAGCTGCTCTTGTGAAAGCCCGTTCCTGACACGGGCGTTTTTGATGACTGCCCCTAACTTATCCAAGGCATCCATAATATCGCCCCTATTGTAGTATACCCTCGAAAATCTGTCGAAGGGGGATTTTTCTCCGCTCTTGCAAACGGAACAAATTCATGGTATGATACAAAGCAGATTAAGGGGGGTGAAAGGATGGATCAGACAAAAATCAAAGAACTGATCGGGTTTTTGCGCGATCTGCGCACGCCGCTCAGGCTGCTGCCGATGCTGCTGAGCATTGTGCTCACGGTCATTCGCCGCATCACGGAGCAGGACGAAACGCCGGGCGTGAAGGTGCTCAAGCAGAGCTTTCTCTGCCGCAAGAGCGCTCAGACCCCTGCCGGCTGCGCTTCGCCCTGCGTGACGGAATGCGCCGACGGCAGCTTTGCCGCCGCGTTCGCTTATGCCGACGTGGAAAACAGCCGGATCGTCACCCGCGTTTGCGTGGTGCGCGGCAGGGACAGCGAAGGGCTCGGCTTTACGCCGCGGCAAACGGTTTACGAAACCTGCCTTTCCCCCGAAAACCTGACGATCACCGACACGGCGCACGGCCTGTTCCTGACCTGGGATAACCGCGGCGGGCGCAGCTTTGCCGCGCCGCAAACCTTCGGCAAAGCGGTGGCCGAAGCGCTGGAAAAAACCACCGCTGAGCTGAGAGAAGCCGCCTGTGCCGACCTCGGCTGGCACTGCGCCCTGATCCCAAAAGGCGGCGAAAAAGCCATGGAGCCGCACAAAATGGCGGTCAGCGCCGCGCAGCCGCCCATCAAGCTGAACGATAACGAGCTGTTGTTTGTCACGGCGCAAAACGGCAAAGCCGTCGTGACCCGCTGCCTGCTGCCAACGTGCCAAACGCAGGCCGTGAGCGCCATTGCCCTGCCGCCAAAAGAGAACCTCGTTTGTTTGGAAGCGACGGCCGCCAAATTGAAAAACGGGCGTCTTGCCGCCGTGCTGAATCTTTCCGGCGAATTGTTTTACGCGTTTTCCGACGATATGGGCGCGCGCTGGAGCCGCTGCAGCCCCATGAAAATCAAAGCCTCTGCGCCGAATCTCTGCGTCCGTGCGGACGGCGCGGCGGCGCTGAGTTACCTTGTGCCGGGCAAGACGCTTGCCATTCACGCCCGCACCAGCCCGGACGGGGAACAGGATTGGAGCGAGGAGCGAACGGTGGTGGCCGCGCCTGCCGCCGATTTTTACCGTCCCGTCACCACCGGCTGCGGCGACGCGTTCCTCACCGTCAGCCGCCAGCGCTACGGCGCCGACCGCGCGCCCTCTGCCCTGCTCACCCGCTGGATCGACCCCGGCCGTGCGGACAAGGAAGAAAACGCAGAAAGCGCGGTTCAGGCTGAAACAGCGAAACAGCATGAGCAAAATTAGTAAATTCCCAAAGTAAGTTCTACAGTAGGAAGGGAGTGGAAATAACGTTGAGAAAACAGAAGAAGTAAGCCTGAGGAAGAGTG
>CADBPL010000264.1 GCA_902796535.1 Oscillospiraceae bacterium | reverse complement strand
TCAACCTGACTTTCCAGAGTCGTCACGCGGTCGACCAGCTTCTGATCCACCAGCACGTAGCCGCAGGAAGTCAGCAGCAGAGCCAGCGCGGTTGCGATCGCCTTTTTCATGAGCATCCCCTCCTTTTTCCATTATAACGGCCTATTCCGTTTTGTCAATCATATCTTTTTTTATAAAAAATTTTTTGGTTTTCGACCGTAATAGCTTGCATTTTTGCGCAAAACAAGCTATAATGTCAATGTTTTCCGCCCGTGGCGAAGCTGGATATCGCAGCAGATTCCGATTCTGAAGGACGGGGGTTCAAATCCCTCCGGGCGGGCCACAAAAAAGCGTCTTTTGTCAGCAGACAAAAGACGCTTTTTTGAACGATGTGTTCCGCTTGCGCGGAACGTGATGCTTGGCGGCGCCAAGTGATGCGCCCTTCGGGCGTGATGTGTGCCTGCGGCACGCAAGCGGAACACATCACTTTGCGGCAAAGCTGCAAACCATCACTGTTTGCAAAGCGAACCGCATCACTTGCACCGCAGGCGCAAACATCACAATTGAAACGTTCTCTTTTTTGAGTGTAAAAAATGAAAAGAGATCGACAATTCGGAATTCGTCAAGGTCAAAGGTCAGAATTAAGAGGTTTGCTCCAAAAAGGCAGACGTTTCTCCAAAACATACCCCTCTGACCTCTTAATTCTTACCTATTTGAACAGGGGCGCCATGAAAAAAAGCACGCGAAAGCGTGCTTTTTTTCAACGAAATCCGTCCTTACGGACGGATGAAATCCACCTGCGGTGGGTGAAATCGCTTTGCGATGAAATCCCGCTTTGCGGGGTGAAGGACGAATTTCATTTCACCCGAGGACAAAGGCCGAGGCTTACACCAATGGCGCAAGCCCTTGATTTCACCGCGGCAACGCCGCGATTTCACTTTTGTCAAAAAACTATCTGGTAAGCCGGGGCTTAATGGGATCGTTGAATAAAAAGCTGAATGCGGTGCCGGAAAAGCCGCCAAAATACATCAGCCTGCTGAACAGGGTAAGCTTCAGACCCAGCTCGACATTCATCCCGTAACGAACCATCATCACACATTCCGCCGCAAAACACAGAACGTATATCACGATCAGCACCGGAACAAAGGGAACAGTGGCTTTGAAGCTCATAAAGGGACTGCGCCGATTCAGGCACATCAAAACCAACAGGACGGTTCCGAGCTGGGGCAGAACATAGGCGGCGACGTTCAGAGCGGTCAGGATATCGGCCTGATACAGCAGTTGAATCAAAGCGGGAATTTTCAGCAGCCGAATCAGAAACAGCAGCGACAGGTTGATCAGCATCAGGAGCGAGCGGATATTCTGCCAACGGAGCGAGGCGCTGAAAGCCAAAAAAGACGCGACCGTGATCGCCAGATAGATGCATACGGCGATCAGTCTGCCGAGCCTGTATATCTCCGTGTGGGACACATAGAGTTGATAGGCCGTAAAAAGCGCAAAGGACAGCGCTGTTGTCCATCTGACAAACGATTGCAGTTTCCTGTTGGATAATACTCGTTCTATCATGGTTCTTCGTTCCTCCTTCTGTAGATTACCGCCGCGGCTGAACGCTTCTGCGCTGCCGCTTTGCCTGAAGCAGCCAAAACGGCAGCGCATACTACTGTTTGAATCAAACTGTGACAGATCAGATGCCGAAGGGGAAATCGACCTCGATCTCGTTGCCGCCACCGTCGCCTACCACTTCCAGGGTAGACACGGCAATGACGTCTTCAACGTCGAACTCTGCCATGTTCAATTCGGGTTTCTCATAGGTCTTTTTCATCGTCGGACCTCCTTCTGTCAGTTCCGGGTCACGTTGGCGGCCGGGTCGATCGTAATGGTGCCGCAGGTGGACGCATAGCCGTCCCCGGGGGCGTACCATTTATCGCTGCCTTTGCCGATAGAGGCCGGCCCATTGCTGCCCTTTGTCGCAGTCACCGTGGCGCCGCTCCCGATCGTAATATTGCCGCATTTGCCGGCCGCACCGCAGCCGATGCCGGCGCCGCCGAGACCTTCGCCAAAGTCGTCGTTTGAGCCGATGGCTGTAACGGTACCGCCGTTGATGGTGATATTTCCGCAAGAATAGAACATAGCGCTGCCGATACCGGCGCAGCCGCCGCGGCCGGTGGCTGTAATGGTACCGCTGTTGATGATGATATTACCTGCATCAGAATATTGACGGCCGCCGATGCCGGCGCCTTGCCCGCCGCCAGAAGAAGCTTCGAGTGAGCCCGTGCCTTCGATGGTGAGAGTGTAGCCCTTGCGAACATAAATACCCGCACTATTTTCGCCTCCCACGACTCTGTTCTCGCCTTCCAGGCGGATGGTCGCGTTGCCGTTGAGGTAGATGCCGTCGTAGCTGCTTTGGATCGTCACATTTCTCAACGTAACGGTCGCGCCGTCTGCAATGCTGATGTATTGGCTTGTGGTACCGGTTACAATATCGCCGTTCACCAACTGACGGTATCCGGTCAACTCGTCAAGGATAACGGTCGGCGGATCCTCCTGCGGCGGCGCTTCAAGCTCCGCCGACTCCTGCGCGAAGCAGGCTTTTGCCGCTACGCCATAGTTATAAAGCGCGGCGCCGAGGTTCCTCTGATCGGTATTGCCGCTGTTTGCCATGGCCTTGGCAAATGCGTTGCCGTTGAACGTGACCGTGCCGAGACCGGTGATATTCACCGTGACGGTTTTGTCCATGTTCTCGGCGGTAATGCCGGTGACTTCGAGCAGCACCTTGCCGTCCGCTTTCTTGACAAAGCGCGCGTTCAGGTCGTCGCTGCCGTCTTCCATCGTCGCCGTGACGCCTGCCTCATTGTATTTGGCTGCAACCGGCTCGGTGATGCGCGTGGTGTAGAAGCGGAACTCCGGCTTCGTCAGCGCCATGAACGATGCGCCCGTGAATTTGCCGGTGCCGTCGGTCAGAACCGTCTCTGCGTTCTGCGCGTCGGTCAAAGCATTGTTCAGCTCTGCCGCATTATCCGCATCGGTGAGGTCGATGATCTGCGTGCCGGAAGCATTAAACACGACTTTCGCCGTCTGGCCGTAGATCAGCATCGCTTTGGCGAGAGCCTGAGCTTTGGCGTACTCATTATATTCGTCGCCGCAGAGCGTGGTGCAGTACTCCTTGACGGAAGTCGTTATCGGCTTCGCGTCGCCGTCGACCGTCACAACGATCTCCTTCGCCATATCTGCGGGAGCCATGTAGACCTTGAACTTGTACAGTCCGTTGTAGTCTCCGCCGATCATCTTCTTGCCCTCGCAGGCATACTCTTCGCCGCCGAGTGTGATCGTTACGTCGTCCACGGTCTTCTCACGGTAGTCCAGATCGAGCAGCAGGTTCAGCGC
>CADBPL010000263.1 GCA_902796535.1 Oscillospiraceae bacterium | reverse complement strand
TGTTTTCTTCATACTTTTCCTCCTGTTGCGCATAGCGCAGTTTTGTTTATAAATCCGACACTACGCTGCAGCTGTTCATCTGCCAACGGGAACAAAACTTCCAGTTACAGGTAATATCACGATATACGCACATAATATAGCACAGTTCTTTCACAAATTCAATACATTTTTTGCGAAAATCATTAACTTTTTTGCGGAACAATTTGTTTTTTGATGAGAAAATCGAAAATTGATTTACTTTTTGCCCGGCAGGTCGGCGGCAACGGCGGGGAGCAGCCGCAGCAGCAGCTCGCGGTCGTCCACATCGGGCAGCAGCATTTCCTTTGCGCCCTCATAAGGCAGTTCCAACGGCGCGTCGGGCAGCAGCGCTTTGGCCGACGGGGTGGGCTTGACAAGGAACCGGTCGTCATAAATGCCGCCGACGACCTTGCCTTGAAAATAAATCACATATTCGCCCATCATGGCGCGGTGGGTGACGCCCTCGAGCCCGGCGAGCTGTTCGAGCACGAACGCCAGATATTCTTTGCTGGAAGCCATCATGAACCCTTTCCGAAATGATACACGCGCACTTCATAGGGCTTGGTGACAAAGCCGTTGCCCTTGTGGGAAAGCTCCTTGTAATTGCTCAGCACGATCTCGCCCTTGCTCAGGTCGTATTGTTCAGGGGCTTTGAAGTGAACCGGTTTTTCTTTGAAAGAGCAGACCACCAGCAGCTTTTCGCCCTTCCAGCGGCGCTCATAGACGTAAAGCTCGCTGCTGTTGTGGTAATATTCTTTATATTTGCCGTAAATGACCAGCTCGTTGTTCTTGCGGTAGGCCGTGAGCTGACGGTAGAAATTGAGCAGCGAATCCGGGTCGTTTTGCTGCGCGGCCACGTTGATCTCGTGATAATTCTCGTTCACGCTGAACCACGGCGTGCCGGTGGTGAACCCGGCGTTTTCGCTGTCATCCCACTGCACCGGCGTTCTGGCGTTTTCGCGGTTGACCTTGGCGGACAGATCCAAAAACTTTTCATCGCTCATGTGCAGCAGGCTGGAGAACAGGCGGTAATTGTTGAAGGTCAGAACGTCTTTATGGTCTTCGACCTTGTTCAGGCGGATGTTGCCCATGCCGATCTCCTGCCCCTGATAAATGAACGGCGTGCCGCACTGCAAAAAGTACATGGCGGCGAGCATTTTGCCGCTTTGCATCCGATATTTCGGGCTGCCGTAGCGGTCGATCACGCGGGCGTGATCGTGGTTTTCGATGTAGAGGCTGTTCCAGCCCTTGCCGTACATTTCATATTGCCACGCGCCCATGGCTTTTTTGAGCTTGCGCAGGCTGAACGGCGTTTTGACCCAGTCCGCCATAAAGCAGTCGGCGTTCATGTGGTCGAACGAAATGAGCATATCCAGCAGCTGATTCGGGCCCTCGGTGCAGTAATTCACGGCGTCCTTCACGCTGGTCATCGGGCCTTCGCCCACGGCGAAGCAGTCATATTCGTTCTGAACGTCGCGGAATTCGCGCAGGTATTCCTCCAGATGCGGGCCGTGTTTATAATGCTCGATCCCGGTCGCGACCGGCAGCGGGAACCCGTTGGGCAACCCCTCAGCCTTGGAAATGAAGGTGATCACGTCTTCACGGAACCCGTCCACGCCCATATCCAGCCAGAAGCGCAGAATGCTTTTGACCTCTTCGCGCACCTGGGGGTTGTCCATGTTCAGGTCGGGCTGCTTTTTGGCGAACACGTGCAGGTAGTATTCATCGCGGTTTTCGTTGTATTCCCACGCGCCGCCCTCAAAAACGCTCAGCCAGTTGTTCGGCGGCTTTTTGCCCCTGCCCTTGCGCCAGATATAATAGTCGCTGTAAGGATTATCGCAGCTTTTTGCACTCTCTTTGAACCATTCATGTTCGTCGGAGGTGTGATTGACCACCAGATCCATAAACACCTTCATGCCGCGCTTGTGCGCCTCGGCCAGTATGGCCTTAAAATCGTCCAGCGTACCGAATTCCGGGTTGATATTTTTGTAATCGGAAATGTCATAGCCGTAATCCGCGTTGGGCGTGGGATAGATCGGCGAAAACCAGATGCCGTCCACCCCGAGCGACTGGATGTAATCCATCTTGCTCAAAACACCGGGCAGATCGCCGATGCCGTCGCCGTTGGAATCGCAGAAGCTGCGGGTCCAGATCTGGTAGATCGTCATATTTTTATACCATTTGTTTTGCATTCTCCTCACCCTTCATAACAGATTTTTGGGAATGTGCGATGTTGCTTTAATTGTATAGAAATCAGCCCCGCATTGCAACAAAAAATTTATGAATTCCGAAAAAGTTTAAATATTGCTTGCTTTTTCGCCCGAAAGCTCGTATAATGCTTGCATACAACTGAATATCCGCCTCCTTAGTTAAATGGATATAATAAACCCCTCCTAAGGGTTAGTTGAGGGTTCGATTCCCCCAGGGGGTGCCAGCAAAAAAAGCACGCTTCGGCGTGCTTTTTTTGCAGTGAAATAAATCCTGCGGATTTGTGAAATATTCTGCGAATGTGAAATACGCCTTGCGCCGTGTGAAATGCCTGCGGGCATGGGTGGATTGATTCCATTTCACTTTGGCCTCCGCCCCGTTACGTGCGCACGGTAAGCCGCTCGATCGACCTTCCGCCCGCCCACTTGGCGCGATAAACATCGGTACACTTTTTGAATGTTCGGAACTTCTTTTCGGCTGCTTCAACGTCGCCGTAAACCTTCCAGCAGCCAACGCATTTGCATTCGCGCGCCTTATGCTCAATAAAGCCGCTGACGTCCTCCGGCGGATAGCCGAGGAACAGCCCGATCTCATGCGGGAACTCATCGCATTCCGCCAGACGCCTGATCAGGTGAACGATGCATCTTTCTCCGGTGGTTATGTTATAGCCGCGCTCAACCAGCATCCGGCACGCGTCCTGATTCTTTATATCCCGCGACAACAGCGCCGGACGGTAAAAATAGATCAGCGCAGAGCCGTCCCTGTAACGCAGCGGGAGGATCCGGACGCCCTTGCCGCGCAGCTTTTTGTTCCATGCGCATACCGCTGCGCGCATGGCTTCGCGGCTCTCATAAGAAAAGCTGAACAGATTCCCTGTTTTCAGCCCGGCCAGCGTGGGGGAACAGTGGTGGATAATGATTTCTTCCGACATAACGATTCCTCGATTTTCAACAGTTTTCAATTCATTCCGGTCCGGGCAGGACAGCGGAACAGGATTCCAACCGGGCGCGCCGCAGTTTTGGCGCGTTTCCTTATTTTTCATCAGCGCCGCGCTGTTTTATATACTTTGGTTAGCGTTTGCTAACTGTATCCGGTAAAAAAGCGCCGCATCGTTCAAGCGTTTCGTTTGAATGGCGCGGCGCAGCCCGGTTCCGGTCTTAGCCGAACAGGCCTTTTTTCCGGTACGGCTCCGAAGACGCCGAAAGGAACGTATAACCGGTTTCGTCGATCGCCTTTTTCAGCAGCTCCCGGTCGACGGGACGCTCGGCCAAAAAGGTCGCTTCGCCGTGTTTCCTTGACGCCGAAACCTTCTTTGCCTCGGGGAATGCTTTGCGCAGTGCGTCACACAGATGCGCTTCGCACATTCCGCACACCATGCCGTCGATTCTGACTGTCACTTTTTCCATTACAGGATTCCTCCTTTACAGATTCTGTGTCTTCAACGCCTCGCCCATGGGGATGCGTTTTGTTTTGCGCAGCATCACGGCTGCCACGATGAGATAGCTTGCCAGTCCCATAACGACCATTTTCACAAAGCAGAGATCGGAGATCATATAAGGGATGTAGCCCGACATTTTTGTGTAGAGGTAGTAGCGGAACGCAAGCTCCAGCAGAGCCCGGATGATCGGCACGGAAAGCAGCAGCGAGATCACGACGGCCACAGAGGGCGCAAGCAGATAAAACCCGGCGATCTCGCCGTTTCGCAAGCCGAGTATTTTGGTCATGGCAATGGACTTGGCGTTTTTTTCGATCACCTGTTTGGTCAGCAGGAACATCAGCAGCAGGAACATGATGACGCTGAAATACAGGAACAGATCCATAAAATCGATCAGTGAGGACAGCTGATCGACGATCTTGGTCGCGTCCTGCAGCCTGACGGTGGCGGCAATATCCTCTTCGTCGATGTCGCTGAGCTCCCGATTGCTGAAATAGCCGGTGAAATAATCCTCGCTTTTTTCAAACAGATCGAGATAATCCGCGCGGGGCATATATATGGCAAGCGACGCCAGATAGGGGTAATCGCCGGCGATTTTGAAGGTGTAGGTCTTTGTGGAATACGGTTCCTTCAGCGTTACCTCATCCCCCGGCGCAAAGCCGAATTTTTTCATCATGCTCTCGGATACCAGCACCTCGCCGGCGGGGATCCCGGCTTTGATATAGCTGCTGCCGGGCTGAATGCCGTAAACGGAGACGCCGTCCTTGACATATCCTTTTACGTCGGTGTCCAGCGAAGTCAGGCAGAATTTTTCGGCCTGCCGGTCGGCGGTCGCAACGCTGTCGGACTTCACGATATACTGATAATCGGCAACCATGGTCTCTTTTGCCAGCACGGAATAATCCTCAAACATCGGGCCGAACATCATGCCGAAAACGGCGAGCGTGCCGCCGAACAGGATCCCGACAAACAAAACGAAGCAGGAACCGAGATTCTGGAAAAAGACCCGCAGGCCGAACCTGAGCAGGAACGGCAGCTTCTGGCTGAGGCGGACGGCTCTTTTCCTGGCTCTTCCCGCGGATTCGCCGCGCAGAAAATCGAGCGGCCGGATCCGCATTTTTTTGACAAGCATCAAAACATTGATGATGAGCATCAGCACAACGGAGCTGACGGTTGTGAGCAAAAACGCTTCGCCGTTCATCAGCGTGTGATAGGTGACGAGAGAATAGCTCGTGTAGTAGACGTTGACAAAAAGATCCTCAAAAACGGTGTAGCCGAGGAGATTCCCCACCCCTGCGCCCAATGCCGTGACGACGACCGGCAGAACAAGATAGTGCCGGACAAGCTCGCCCCGGCTGTATCCCGAGGCGCGGAGCGTGCCGATCGCGCCCGCTTCTTTTGAGATCGTGTTCGACATGGTGATGGCAAAAACAAACGCCAGGATCGCAAGCATGATATAAAGCATGAGGATGACCGAGGCCTTGTCCGAGCTCATATCGTTGCCCGTAAACATGATCGCCATATTCAGATATTGCGGGATATAATCCTTGATCTCAACAAGATCGCTCTCGTCGATTTTCACATCGAGCAGCTTTTCCAGCCTGCCGACGCTCTGCCGAATGGAAGCGGTGTCGTACACCCCCGTCACGTCGACCTTGTCAAGGATCGCGTATACCTCATCAAAGGAAACGTCAAGGCCCGATTCAATGTCGCTGTCTTTTTCAAGCTTGTCAAAATCGATTTTGGGCGCTTCCTTTTTGTCCATATCAAGTTCGCCCATCATGCCTTCGGCGTTCTCAAAAGCGCTCCGCATTTCTTTGAGCGCCTTTTCGGTCGTGCCGAGCTGTTTGGCGGTGAGCGCTTCAACGGTGGTGCGGTTCTTTTCACAATATCGGTCGAGCAGCGCTTTGGCGGCAGCCTCCTGCGTGATGCCGGTAACCTGCATCAGCATAGCGGAAAGATCGTCCTGTGTGTAGCCCGTCATTTCCAGCGCCAGCTTCATCGTTTCTTCTTCGCTCTTCGTTTTGGCGGCAATGGCAAGGCGCAGCTTCTGTTCGGCCGTCAGGTTGGCTTTTTCGATCAGCTTGGTATAAACCTGTTCCTGCGTCATGTTGGCTTTTCGGAGCAGCACTTCAAACGCTTCTTTTTGCGAAAAAGACGAAACGGCGCCTCGGACAGCCTTTTCGCCCGCCTGCGTGATTTTGGTTTCGATCGCCTTCGCCGCGCGTTCAAACTGATGCTCAAGTTCATCGGAAAGAGCGGCTGCGTCATGCCATACGGCGTCCACCTGCGCCTGGATCAGCTGCTCGTCATACTTTTTCAGAATGTCCTCCAGCGACTCGATCAGCTTTTCCGAACGGTCGTTCTGCTCGGTTTCGCTCTGGCAGGGCGTGTTGTATTTCCACGCATAGTTGCAGCAAAGGTGCGCGTCGCCGAGCTTTTCAAAGCCCTCCCGCGTGGTTATGGCCACGCCGAAATTCACGGCGCTGAACATCATATCGTTGTTGTTTTCATACAGGCAGCTGTAATCGGGCAGCGCGACAAAGCCGGAAACGCGGTAAGCGCCCTTTGCAAAGCGCAGGGTGTCGCCGGGCTGAATGCCGTTGTTTTCCGCGAACATTCTGTCAACGGCGATCTCATCTGCGGAAGACGGCAGATTTCCTTTCATCAGGCAGACGGTGTTGACGGTCTCCCTCGGCGCATAGATCCGCACGGTTTTGACGGTATCGGCGTCAAAATCCACCAGCGCTTCATTTTTGTAGGGCAGGTCGTAAAACGTAAGCGCGCCGGCCTGTTCGATCTGCGCAAGGAGCTCCTCCGGCGCCGCTGCCGCAAAGGAGATGTGTCCATCCTCGATGTTGTATTTTTCAAACCCCTCGTGATAGGCGGCGGAAACGCTGTTATCGGCCACAAGAAAGCCGGAGATCATGCCGATGAACAGCACAAGAAACAGGAAGATGGCAATAAACCGAAAGGCGTCGCTTTTCAGCTCGCGTCCGAATCTTTTGTTCAACGGATTTTTCATTGCCATCACCACTCAAGCTCCGCCGCGGGGATTTTCTGCGCATTGACATAGCTCTTGCGAATCACGCCGTCGCGCAGCTTGAACACCTGATCCGCCATGTGCTGAATGGCGTCGTTGTGCGTGACCATAATCACGGTGCAGCCGTATTTTTGGTTGACCTCCTCGATCAGCTTCAGGATCTCTTTTGAAGTGCTGTAATCGAGCGCGCCCGTCGGTTCGTCGCACAGCAGAATATCGGGGTTCTTGACGATCGCCCGCCCGATGGAAGTGCGCTGCTGCTGGCCGCCCGAAAGCTGATGAGGCAGCTTATTTTTCTGGTCGGCAATGCCGAGCGTTTCCATCACTTCGTCCACATCCAGCGGGCTGCCGCTCAGGAACGCGCCGACCTCGATGTTTTCCCGCACGGTGAGGTTGGGGATGAGATTGTAGGTCTGAAAAACGTAGCCTAAGTGGCGGCGCCGATATTGGGTGAGCGCCTTTTCGCGCAAATCGGCGATCACCTCGCCGTTGACGCTGACCGTGCCCGCATCGGCCGTTTCGATGCCGCCGATGATATTCAGCAGCGTGGATTTGCCCGAACCGGACGGGCCGAGCAGCACGCAGACCTCGCCCCTGCCGATGGTCAGGTCGATGCCTTTGAGCACTTCGACTCTGCTGCTGCCCTGACCGAAGCTTTTTTTCACGGATCTCACTTCTACAAAATGCATCATCATCGTCAGCGATTCGGAATTCGCGCAAACGAGAGGCAGTCTCCTGCCTTCATGCCCGAACCGCTCCCCTTTCTTATTTTTATGCCGCCGGCGCCTTCCTTCCGGCACGAACCGCCGTCCGGCAAAAACGCCTGTTGGTTAGCAAAAGCTAACCGGCGTCGATTTTTTTCGGATCGCGCGGCAAAAGCAGTTTCTGCCGACGATCCGCTCCGACTCATTTTTCCGCAATTCCCCGGCAAGCCGCAGCCTTGCACGGCGCTCGCAGAGCAAACGCCCATTTGGTTAGCCTCTGCTAATTATTGTATCCCGCCTTTTCTCTTTTGTCAAGTCATTCTATCTTTTTTCTGTGCGCCTTCTATCTTTTTTCTGTGCGCCTGCCGTTGTTTGCGGTATCGTCATCTTCCAAAGCCGGCTGGTTTTTCGCTTTTTTCACGTATTGAAGGAACGCGGAAAATAAGGTATAATGACAAAAAACGAAGCTGCCGGAGGAAAAACGAATGAACCTGATCCCTGAATCAGCCCGAACGACGGGCAACTACTTTTGCACGTGGGATTCGCAGTGCGACGAAATGTACGACCGCACCCCGCTGGCCGAAAGCATTCCCTCGCGCGACGCGATGAACGAGGACTTTCTGTTTGGCGGCAACGGGCTGCTCAACCGCTTTGACGGCATACGCGGCGACCTAATCGTGGTGCTGGACGACGGCTGGGACGTGCCTTACGGGGCGACAGACCGCCGCCTGTTCGGTTCGCTCGAAGCGGACCCCGAACGCTTCCCGTCGCTGAGCGGTCTGAGCCCGGCCGGGCGGCTGAAAGCG
>CADBPL010000262.1 GCA_902796535.1 Oscillospiraceae bacterium | reverse complement strand
TATCTCTGTTGCACTTTCCCTAAGGTTGCCCTCGGCGGCCGTTAGCCGTTATCCTGCTCTGTGAGGCCCGGACTTTCCTCGTCGCACCGGATGAACGTGGTTCACCTGAATGCGCCGCAGCTGCCCGATTCGCTTGCGCAAAAATATTTTATTACAAAACAGGGACATTGTCAATTTATATTCTGCCCCTTTCCGTCATATATTTTCTTGAAACGGGGGAATGGTTCATGGATTTTCACGCTTGTGCGTGTTCGGACGTTCTGCAGGCGCTCAAAAGCAGCGGGAACGGGCTGACCGAAGCGACCGCGCGGCAGCGGCTGAACGAAGGGGGCGAAAACCGGCTGCGCGAAAAAAAGAAGGCCGGCGTGCTGGTCCGCTTTCTGCGGCAGTTCAAGGATCTGATGGTGCTCACGCTTCTGGCGGCGGCGGTGATCTCGTTTTTCACCTCCCGTGCACAGGGCGAAACGGATTATCTGGAACCGCTGATCATTCTGGCGATCGTGGTTCTCAATGCTGTGGTGGGCGTTATTCAGGAAAGCCGCGCCGAGCATGAGATCGAAAAGCTGCGGCGGCTGTCGGCACAGCAGGCCACCGTGCTGCGCGGCGGAAAGCCCAGAAAGATCCCGGCCGTGCAGCTGGTGCCGGGCGATATTCTGCTGCTGCGCGCGGGCGACTGCGTGCCCGCGGACGGCCGGCTGACGGAGGCGGTGGCGTTTTCCGTGCAGGAGAGCGCGCTCACGGGGGAGGCCATGCCGTGCGAAAAAAACGCGGCGGTGCTGCTCAGGGCAGACACGCCTTTGGCGGAACGGTGCAACATGGTCTATGCGCCGGGCGTGGTGCTGACCGGCCACGCCAAAGCGGTGGTGACCCAAACGGGCATGAACACCGAGCTGGGGCGGATCGCCGACCTGCTCGGCAGCCAGCAGGCGCCGCAAACGCCGCTGCAGCTGCGTCTGGCGCGCGTCGGGCGCATTCTCGGTCTGGGCGCGGTCGGCATCTGCGCGATGGTGTTCGGGCTGGGGCTGCTGCGGCATGACAGCCTGCTGCGCAGCTTTATGCTTGCTGTAAGCCTGGCTGTGGCGGCCATTCCCGAGGGGCTGCCGGCGGTGGTGACGATCGTGCTCAGCTCCGGTGTGGGGCGCATGGCCAAAAACCACGCCATCGTGCGCCGTCTGCCCGCCGTGGAAGCGCTGGGCAGCGCCGCTTATATCTGCTCCGATAAAACGGGCACGCTCACGCAAAACCGCATGACGGTGCGGCGTATGGTCGGCGCGGCGGGGGAGCTGGCGCCGGAAAGCGAAGCGGGGCGCGAGCTGCTGCGTTACGCCGCCCTTTGCACCAACGCGGTTCTGACGGCGCACACACCGCCCAAAGCCGAGGGCGAGCCGACGGAAAACGCTCTGATCCTTGCGGCGGCCGGGCAAAAAATCTTCCGCGATGAATTGGATCGGGAATACCGCCGCATTCACGAGCAGCCTTTTTCATCCGAGACCAAGATGATGACGGTCACCCTGCGCTGCGGCGACCGGACGCTGCGCGTGTGCAAGGGTGCGCCGGAGGCAGTGGCAAAGCGGTGCGGCGAAACGGGCGCATGGCTCGGGCGCAACGACCGCATGGCGGCCGAGGGGCTGCGCGTGCTCGCTGTGGCGGCGGGCGAGGGGGAACAGCCGCTGCGTATGCTCGGCCTGATCGGCATGGAAGACCCTGAGCGGCCGCAGGTCAAAGCCGCCGTTGCGGAGTGCGAACAGGCAGGCGTGACCCCGGTGATGATCACCGGCGACAACCCCCGCACCGCCTGTGCTGTCGCCCGCCGGATCGGCATTTTGAAGCAGGACGGCGAGGTGCTGACCGGGCGCGAATTGGACGGCATGAACGACGAAGAACTGCAAAACAAAACAGAGACCGTGCGGGTTTACGCCCGGGTCAGGCCCGAACACAAGGTGCGCATCGTCAACGCCCTGCGCGCGCAGGGGCACGTGGTGGCCATGACGGGCGACGGCGTGAACGACGCCCCGGCGCTCAAGGCGGCGGATATCGGCTGCGCCATGGGCAAAAGCGGCACGCAGGTGGCGAAAAGCGCGGCGGATCTGGTGCTGACGGACGACAATTTCGCCACCATCGTCCGCGCCGTGCGCGAGGGCCGGGGCATCTATGACAACATCAAAAAAGTGGTGCATTTTCTGCTGAGCAGCAACATCGGCGAATTGCTGCTGGTGCTGGCGGCGGGGCTGATGAATCTGCCCGCTCCGCTGCTGCCCATTCAACTGCTCTGGGTCAATCTGGTCACCGATTCGCTGCCCGCCATGGCGCTGGGCGTGGAAAGAATCGAGCCGGACGTCATGCGCCGCAAACCCGTTGACCCCAAAACCGGCTTTTTCGGCGCGGGTGCGTGGCTGGATATTGCGCTGCAGGGGATGTTCATCGGTGCGGTGTCGCTCGTGGCATTCGTGCTCGGGCGCGGGCTGTTCGGTGAGGAAACGGCGCGCACGATGTGCTTTTGCACGCTGAGCATTGCCGAACTGTGCCACGCGCTCAATTCCCGCTCGCCCCGTTCTCTGTTCCGGATCGGCTGGCTTTCCAACCCGAAAATGAACCTGGCTTTTGTTATCTGTCTGGCGCTGCAGCTTTCCGTGCCGCTCATTCCGGCCATCGGCGCGGTGTTCGCCTCCTGCGCTCTGACAGCCGCGCAATGGCTGACGGTGGGCGCGCTGAGCGCGTCGGTGCTGGCGTTTGTGGAGCTGTCCAAATTCTTTCAGACACATTTGACAGAAAAAGGAAAAAAGGGTATAATCAAGCAATCAATGCTGCGGAGAGAGAAAAATTGAACCGATCGTTTGCCAAAAAAGAATTATTGCCGCTGCTGCTTCGTCTGGCGCTGCTGGCCGGCGTTTTCACGGCGGTGCTGTGCAACTATGACCGCCTGACGCACCTCGACGTGCGCGCTTTGGTCGAGGCTGTGCCGGGCACGCTGGCGGCCTATGCGGTGGTGCTGGCAATTTTTTTCGTCAAGGGGCTGACCTTCGTCATCCCCGCCATGCTCATCTACGTTTCGGTCGGCATGGCGTTCCCCGCGCCGGTTGCCGTGGCGCTGAGCCTCATCGGCATCGCGCTGGAGGTGAGCGGCACTTATGTGCTCGGGCGCGTGCTGGGCGGCGATTATGTGGAGCGGCTGCTCAAAAAAACCAGGGCGGGCGACAAAATGCTGAACCTGAAGGGCAGCACCAAGGGCTCGGCTTTGTTCATGGCGCGGCTGCTGCCCGTGTTCCCCATCGATTTTTTCAGCCTGTTTGCCGGGTCGATGAAATACCCCTGTCTGCCCTATCTGATTTTGTCTGTTTTGGGCATTGCGCCGCGCGTGATCCTCTTCACGCTGCTGGGGGAAAAGGCCTATGACCTGATCCCCATGGCGTGGATCCTGCGCATCGTGCTCATTCTCATTCCGGCCGCGGCGGTGGCTTTTGTCGTCAAAGCCCTGATCAGGCGGCGGAAAACGGCCGGGAAAGACGCGCAAAAATGAAAAAATCCCCTTTTTTAGAGAAAAATATAAAAAAACGCTTGCTATTTTAAAATGAACGTGGTAAACTGCCTTTTGTAAGATAAAGATGTTGACTGAGAGTGGGTTTTCGCCCGCTCTCTTGTTTATGTCAGCAGTTTTTTCAGTGCTACCCATGTGAAGGAGGCGTTTGACCATGGCAGCAAAAGGAAAGGGCGGCAACACGGTCGCGGCGGTCACCGCCATCGCGCAGCCAATCGCCGAACAGCTCGGGCTTCGACTGTGGGACGTTCGCTTTGTCAAAGAGGGCGCGGATTGGTTTTTGCGCATTTTCATCGACAAAGACGGCGGCGTCGGCATCGACGACTGTGTGGCGATGAGCCACGCGCTCGACAAGCCGCTTGATGAGGCCGATCCCATTGACCAAAGCTATTGCCTGGAGGTCAGTTCCCCCGGCACCGACCGCGAGCTGACCAAAGCGGCTCACTTTGAAGCCTGTCTGGGCGAATGCGTCCGGGCGCGGCTGATCCGCCCGCTGGCCGACGGCAGACGCGAAATCTGCGGCGTGCTCGAAAGCCACGATAAAGACGGCTTTGTGCTCGACACGGGCGAAGAAAAAATCGCCCTGAACCGCAAAGAGGTCTCCCGCGTCAGGGTCGACGACAGCGGCACAGTTTGACTAAGTTATTACACGGAAAGGATAGATTAGGAAAAAATGGATACAAAAGAATTCTTTGAGGCCATCCGAATGATCGAAAAAGAAAAGAAGGTGCCGGCCGAGCTGCTTTGCGACAAGATCCGTCAGGCCATCATCACCGCGATCAAAAACGAAAAAGGCCGCGATATCGGCGTTTGCGAGATCGATCCGGCCACCGAAACGCTGGAGATCGCCATGCGCAAAGAGGTCGTTGATGAAGTGAACGATCCGGCTGCCGAAATTCTCGTTGACGCCGCCAGACGCTATGATCCGCAGGTCGTGGCCGGTGATTACGTCGACATCCCGCTGCAAAAGTCGGATTTCAGCCGCATCGCCGCCACCAACACCAAAAACGTGGTGCGCCAGTGCATCCGCGAGGCGGAGCGTTCCCAGCTCAAGCAGGATTATCAGAACAAGAATCAGGAACTGGTCACCGTGAAGGTCGTTAACGTTGACGCGCAGACCGGCGACGCCATGGTCGAGCTTGGCCGCGGCGTGCTGAATCTGCCCAAGGTCGAGCAGGTGCCGGGCGAGGTGCTCAAGGTCGGCGATTTGATCAAGGTCTACGTCGCGCAGGTCGACAGCGGCGACAAGGGGCGGGTCAACGCCACCATTTCGCGCACCCATCCCGGGCTGGTGCGCCGGCTGTTTGAAGAAGAAGTGCCCGAAATTTTCGACGGCACGGTCGAGATCAAAGCGATCTCCCGCGAAGCCGGTTCGCGCACCAAAATCGCCGTTTACAGCGCGGATGAAAACGTGGACGCCGTCGGCTCGTGCATCGGCGCGCGCGGCATTCGCGTGGGCAAGGTTGTCGACCTGCTGGGCGGCGAAAAGATCGACATCGTCAAATACAGCAGCAAGCCCGAAGAATTCATCAGTGCGGCGCTGGCGCCCGCCGACGTGATCAGCGTGGAGATCCTCGACGAGTCTGCCAATTCCTGCAGCGTTACCGTGCCGGACGATCAGCTTTCCCTCGCCATCGGCAACAAGGGTCAGAACGCGCGGCTCGCGGCTCGCCTGACCGGCTGGAAGATCGATATCAAGCCCGAAAGCGGCTTTTTTGAAATAAAAGAATAATTCTTTTTGCAGGGCGGTGAAGGAAAGATGACGAAAGAAAAAAAGGTTCCGCTCCGCAAGTGTCTGGGCTGCGGCGAAATGAAGCCCAAGCGAGAGCTGATGCGGGTGGTGCGCTCGCCGGAAGGGGAGGTTTCCCTTGACCCGACCGGCAAAAAAAACGGCAGAGGCGCCTATCTTTGCCAAAGCAAACCGTGTCTGACCGCCGCCATCAAGGCAAAACGGCTTGAACGAGCGTTCGGCTGCCCCATCGCGGCCGACATATACGACAGCCTGCTCACCATGTTTGAGCAGTTCGATTAAGGAGGAACGTCTATGGCAACAGTAAAATACAAAATTCACGAGGTCGCAAAGGACTTCGGCAAGCAGAGCAAAGCGATTTTAGAGCTGATTGCGCCATATTCGGACGGAGAGAAAAAATACACCTCGGCGCTTGACGACAAAGAGCTGAGCATCATTTTTGAAATTCTGACCCAGCAGAACGCGGTGGAAAGCTTTGACGAGTATTTCGCGACCGCCGCCGAAGTTAAGGAGCCCGCGCCGGAAGAAAAGCCCGAGCAGGCGTCTGAGCCGGAAGAAAAGGCTCAGGCCAAGCCCGAGCAGCCGGAAAAAACGGCGAAGAAGCAGCCGGAAAAAACGGCGCAGCCCGCCAAGACCGACGGCAAAAAGCCCGCTGCCCAGCAGGGCGGCGCGCAGCGGCAGCAGCCGCAAAAGAAGCAGAAGGACCGCACCGGCCCGCTGCAGGCCAGAACCAAGGGCGAGAAGCGCACCATCGACACCAGAGCCGACAATGTTCAGCTCGAAAAATACAACGAGCATTACGAAAACATTGCGCCCGCAAACAAGACGCAGCGCCACGAGGGCGAAGCGCACAAGCAAAAGATCAAGCAGAAATCCCAGCAGTACCGCAAGCAGCAGGGCACCCGCGCTCACCGCAAGGAGACCGAGGCGGAGCGTCTCAAGCGCATTGCCGCCGAGCGCGCGAGCAAGCACATCACCGTGACGCTGCCTGAGGAGATCACGGTGGGCGAACTGGCCATGAAGCTGAAAATGACCGCCGCTGAGGTCATCAAAAAGCTGTTCTCGCTCGGCCAGATGGCGACCGTGAACGAAACGCTTGATTTCGACACGGCCGAGATCGTTGCGACCGAGCTGGGCGCCAAGGTCAAAAAAGAGGTGGTCGTCACCATCGAAGACCGCATCATCGACGATTCCGACGATGCCGATGAAAACCTCGAAGGCCGCGACCCGGTCGTGGTGGTCATGGGTCACGTTGACCACGGCAAAACGTCGCTGCTCGACGCCATCCGCCACACCTCCGTCACCGCCACCGAAGCGGGCGGCATCACCCAGCATATCGGCGCCTACCGCGTGGAGATCAACGGCCAGAAAATCACCTTCCTCGACACCCCCGGTCACGCCGCCTTCACCTCCATGCGTGCGCGCGGCGCGCAGGCCACCGATATAGCCGTGCTGGTCGTTGCGGCGGACGACGGCATCATGCCGCAGACCATTGAAGCGATCAACCACGCCAAGGCGGCGGGCGTTACCATTATCGTCGCCATCAACAAAATGGATAAACCCGACGTTCACCCCGAGCGCATCATGCAGCAGCTCACCGAATATGAGCTGATCCCCGAAGAATGGGGCGGCGACACCATCTGCGTGCCCGTTTCCGCCGTGACCAGGCAGGGCATCGAATCCCTGCTCGAATCCATTCTGCTGGTTGCCGAAATGAAGGAGCTCAAGGCCAACCCGAACCGCGCCGCGAAGGGCATCGTCATTGAAGCAAGGCTCGACAAGGGCCGCGGGCCCATCGCCACGCTGCTGGTGCAAAACGGCACCCTGCATTCGGGCGACATCATCGTGGCAGGCACGGCGGTCGGCCGTGTGCGCGCCATGGTCGATGAGCACGGCAAAGCCATTCACGCGGCCGGCCCCTCGGTTCCGGTCGAGATCATGGGCCTTGCCGAAGCGCCGCAGGCGGGCGACGTGTTCAACGCCGTGTCAGACGAACGCCTGGCCAGAGAGCTTGTGGAGCAGCGCAAACAGAAGATCAAAGATGAACAGTTCAATTCCGTTCAGAAGATCACGCTCGATAACCTGTTCTCCTCGTTGCAGCAGGGCGAGCTGAAGGATCTGAACATTGTGGTCAAGGCCGACGTTCAGGGCTCGGCGGAGGCCGTGAAGCAAAACCTCGAAAAGCTGTCGAACGACGAGGTGCGCGTGCGCGTCATCCACAGCGGCGTCGGCGCCGTGAGCGAAAGCGACGTTATGCTTGCCAACGCCTCCAACGCCATCATTGTCGGCTTCAACGTCCGCCCCGATCCCGTGGCCGCTCAGAACGCGGAGCGTGACGGCGTGGAAATGAGAATGTACCGCATCATCTACGACTGCATCGAAGAAATCCAGGCGGCCATCAAAGGCATGCTCGCGCCCAAGACCCGCGAGGTGGAGCAGGGCCGGATCGAAGTGCGCAACGTCATCACCATTTCCTCTGTCGGCAACGTGGCCGGGTGCTATGTGCTTGACGGCAAGGTCACGCGCAACTCCCGCATCCGGCTGGTGCGCGACGGCATCGTGGTCACCGAAGACGACATCGCCTCGCTCAAGCGCTTTAAAGACGACGTCAAAGAGGTCAATCAGGGCTATGAATGCGGCATCGTGCTCAACAAATATAACGACATCAAGCTCGGCGATATTTTTGAGGCCTTTGTCATTGAGGAGTATCGTGAATAAATATGGCAGGATACAAAGCAGACCGAGTGGCGGAGGATATCAAGCGTGAGATCGTCGCCATTGTTCGGGAAGACATCAAGGACCCCCGGGTGAAGGATAAGCTTCTGACGGTGGTGCGGGTCGAGGTTTCGCACGACCTGTCCTACGCCAAGGCTTATATCAGCGCGCTGGAGGGGATCGACGCCGCGAAGGAGGCGGTGAAGGGGCTGAAAAGCGCGGGCGGCTTTATCCGCCGGGAAGTCGGTCAGCGGCTTCACCTGCGCAAGACCCCGGAGCTTAATTTTGTAGCGGATGATTCCATTGAGCACGGCATGAGCATTGCCCGTATGCTCAATGACTTATCGAAAGAAAGAACGGAAGGATAAACCAATGACCGTGGATCTCGGCGGTGCCGCAGCGTTTTTAGCGGCGCATGACAATTTCACCATTCTCTGCCATGAGCGGCCCGACGGGGACACCCTCGGTTCGGGTTACGGCTTGTGCCGGATCTTGCGCGCCATGGGCAAAAAAGCCAATGTGCGCTGCAGGAATGAGATTCCGAAAAAGTTCAGCAGCCTCATGCTGGCCGATCAGGCGTTTGAGGAACAGACCGTGGTGGCGGTCGACATTGCCGACCCGTTTTTAATGGGCGCCGGCGTGCGCGAACAATATGAAGGCAGGGTCGACCTTTGCATCGATCATCACGCGTCCAACAAGTGCTTTTCCAGGCTCAGCTGCATCGACGCTTCCGCTGCCGCGGCGGCAGAGCTCATCATCGCCCTGGCGCACGAACTGAACGTGCCGATCACGAAGGAGATTGCCGACTGCCTGTTTACCGGCCTGACGACCGATACCGGCTGCTTCCGCTACGCAAACGTCACGGCGCGCACCCACCGGCTGGCGGCGGAAATGATCGAATGCGGCGCGGATGCGGAAAACATCAATCTGCAGCAGTTTGAAACCAAGACCAAAACCTACGCGGCGCTGGAGCGGCTGGCGCTGGACAGCATGGAATACTATCTGGACGACCGCTGCGCCATGATCACCGTGACGCAGGAGATGTTTGAAAAAAGCGGCTCGAACGAGAGCGAATGCGACGCCATCGCGGCATTGCCCCGCCAGGTGGAGGGCGTCATGGTCGGCGTGACCATCCGCCAGCGAACCGACGGCAGCTTCAAAGCTTCGGTGCGCAGCCGCAACCCTGTGGACGCTTCGCTGATCTGTTCGCGTTTCGGCGGCGGCGGCCACAAAAACGCGGCGGGCTGTCAGTTGGGCAGCAATCTGGCTGAAACCAAGGCAAAGCTGCTTGCCGTGATCGAGGAAAACCTATGAACGGCGCCGTTTTTCTGGACAAGCCGTCCGGGATGACCTCCTTTGCGGCGGCCAACCGAGTGCGCCGTGCGCTGGGGCTCAAAAAAGCCGGCCACACCGGCACGCTTGATCCGATGGCGACGGGCGTGCTCGTTGTGATGCTCGGCGGCGCGACCAGATTCATTGATTTTATTCCGAGTCATGACAAGGCGTATGAGGCGGTGTTCCGTTTGGGGCTCACCACCGATACGCTCGATATTGAGGGCACGGTGCTGACTGAAACGGCGGCTCATTTTTCCGCTTCCCGGGTCGAAGCCGCGCTGAACGCTTTCCGCGGTGAGATCGAGCAGGTGCCGCCCATGTATTCGGCTTTGAAAAAGGATGGGCAAAAGCTGTGCGATCTGGCGCGCAAGGGCATTGAGGTCGAGCGAAAAAGCCGCAGGGTCACCGTTTACGAACTGGCGCTGACGGATGCAAACGAAGAAAAGCAGGAATTTTCCCTTGCCGTTTCCTGCTCGGCGGGCACCTATATCCGATCTCTGGTCGCCGACGTCGGCGCGGCATTGGGCTGCGGCGCGGTGCTGACCGCTTTGCGGCGCACGGCGGCAAACGGCGTGAGCATTGACCGCTGCGTGAAGCTTGAAGAGGTGAACGAAGGCTGCGTCATGCCGGCGGAATCGCTGCTGCCTTATCCGGCGGTGACGGTCACGCAGGCGCAGGCCGGACGCTTTTGCTGCGGCGGCGAGCTGGCGCTCAACCGGCTGCACGGCCTGCAGGGAGAAGGGCTCTATCGGGTGCTTTCGCCGCAGGGCAGCTTTTTGGGTCTGGGCGAAATCGCTCCGGACAGAGAAGAAATGAAGGTCAAACGTGTGCTCAGCGAATGAGCGGCACGTTTTTACACATTGAGGAAACAGAAAAGAATGAACAGCAAAAGGTCAATCGCACTCGGCAGCTTTGACGGGCTGCACCGGGGCCATAAAGCGGTTCTCGACCGGGCGCTTTCCTTTGCCGGGCCGGGCTGCCGGCCCTGTGTGCTTTTGCTTGAGCCTGCCCCGGCTCAGGCGCTCGGCAAAGCGTCGGCCGGGCTGCTGATGAGCTTTGAGGATAAACGGCGCGAGCTGGAAAAGCGCGGGCTGGAAGTGGTGGTTGTCGATTTCCTTTCGGTGAAGGATCTGCCCCCGCAGGATTTTTTTGAGCAGATCCTCTGTGAACAGCTCAGCGCGGGCGTGCTCAGCTGCGGGTTCAACTACCATTTCGGCGCGGGCGGCAGCGGGAACGCGGCGCTTTTGCGCACGCTGTGCCAACAAAACGGCGTGCTGCTGCAGCAGATCGAGCCGCAGACGTTTGAGGGCGAACTCGTCAGCTCCAC
>CADBPL010000261.1 GCA_902796535.1 Oscillospiraceae bacterium | reverse complement strand
GAGCAGTTCAAAGTTCTGCATGTTGCGCGCGCCGACCTGAATGACGTCGACCTGCTCGAACAGCGGCAGATGGTTGGCGTTCATGATCTCGGTCACGATGGGCATACCGGTTTGCTTTTTGGCTTCCAGCAAAAATTCGATGCCCTCGGCCTTCAGCCCCTGAAAATCATAAGGCGAGGTGCGCGGCTTGAAGGCGCCGCCGCGCAGCAGGTTCGCGCCGGACGCCTGCACCTGCCCGGCAATGGCGCAGACCTGCTCCTTGCTTTCCACCGAGCAGGGGCCGGCGATCACGGCAAAATGGCCGCCGCCGATTTTCACGCCGGAGCAGTCGATGACGCTGTATTCCGGGTGGAAACGCAGGTTGGCCTTTTTGAACGGATCGCTGATGCGCTTGACCGCCGCGACGATGTCGAGCCCTTCAATCAGGTCGGTGTCCACGCTGGCGGTGTCGCCGATGAGGCCGAGCACGGTTTGAAATTCACCCTTGGAAACGTGAACGCCCAGATTCTGTTCCTCAAACCAGCGGATGAGCTGTTCCTGCTGTTCTTCTTTAACGCCCTGTTTCAATACGATGACCATTGTGATACTTCCTTTCCACATTCAAAAATAAAGAGCCTTGCAGGTAATTTACTGCAAGACTCGTGATAAGTCGTTCCTCGTTGTGGGTTGCGGCGCAGCAAAAATCACCTTTACAATTATCGTTGATAAAAGGTAAAGGTAAAATAATATGCGGTTTTGCCGGAACAAGTCAGCATAACGATGAAACTCCCTGTTTGTTTTTTCACAGTATAACGCGTTAAATCGGTAAAGTCAAGCCTTTTTCGGAAAAAACAGAAATTTTTCAAAAAATTTTTTTCAGCACAAATAAAAATTGAAAATACGCGCGCGGTCTGTTATAATAGAGGCAATCCGCGCGCCGGAATGATGAGGTATTCTCTGACAAACCGGCAGCGCAAAAAAAAACGAGGTGCTTCATGATGAAATTGAAAAGAATTGTCAGTCCGATCCTGATCCTGTTGTTGGCCGTTTCGTTCCTGTCCGGCTGCAGTTCGGCAGAAGACGGCGCAGAGCAGTCCGCCAGGCCCGAGGCCCAAACGCAGGCGGTCAAGTCCGCAGAGGAAATGCTTTCTCTCTGGACGGCGGACGCGAAAGCAAAAAAAGAGCTTGTTTCCTATTTGAACGCGGTTACCGACGAAGCGAATAAGGATTTCATTCCCGTAGAGGATCGCGTCGCGGTGTTCGATCTGGACGGCACGCTGTTTTGCGAGACCGACCCGAATTACTTTGACTACACGCTTTTGGTCTACCGTGTGCTGGAGGACCCGGATTACAAGGATAAGGCCTCTGACTTTGAAAAAGAGGTTGCCAACAAGATCGTGCAGCAAAACGAGACCGGCGCGAAGTTCGAAGGGCTTGAGGTGGATCACGGCAAGGCCGTCGCCTCCGCGTTTGCCGGCATGACCATTGAAGAATTCGACGCTTATATTCAGCAATTCAAAAAGCTGCCGATGCCCGGCTACAACGGCATGCTGCGCGGCGACGGCTGGTATCAGCCGATGCTCGAGGTCGTCAACTGCCTGCAGGCCTATGACTTCACCGTCTACGTCGTCAGCGGCACAGACCGCTTCATCGTGCGCGGGATCGTCAACAATTCTCCGCTTCAGCTTCCTCCGCGCCAGATCATCGGCTCCGATGAAACCGTTGTGACGAAGGATCAGGGCGACGAGGACGGTCTGGAATATGTGTATGACGATAACGACGAGCTGATCCTCGGCGGCGAGTTTGTGGTGAAGAACCTGAAAATGAACAAGGTCGCCGTGATCGCGCAGGAGATCGGTCAGCAGCCGGTGCTTTCCTTCGGCAACTCCACGGGCGACTCCAGCATGGCGGAATACGTCACCAGCGACAACGCCTACCGGAGCCTTGCGTTCATGCTTTGCTGCGACGACACCGTGCGGGAAAACGGCAACGAGGAAAAGGCGCAGAAGATGGCGGATCTGTGCGCGGAATTTGACTGGATCCCGATCTCCATGAAAAACGACTGGACGACCATTTACGCAGACGGCGTTACGAGAAAATAAGCGAACAGGGAAAAACGACATGATTTTTCAGGATCTTGACCGTATTGTGTTTGCCGGTGATTCCGTGACGGATATGGGCAGCCAGAACCCCGTGGGCGAGGGGCTGTTCGACAACGTCGGCAGAAGCTATGTGAGAATTATTGAAAATATGCTCGCCGCCTGTTACCCCGAGGTGCGCGTGCGCGTGACCAATTCCGGCGTCAGCGGCAACACCAGCCGCGACCTGCTCGCCCGCTATGAGCGCGACGT
>CADBPL010000260.1 GCA_902796535.1 Oscillospiraceae bacterium | reverse complement strand
TCGCTTTGGGTATCGCCGCCCCAAAAGCCGCCGATATCCGTGTTCCACCAGGGAATGCCGCACATCGACATGTTGAGCCCCGCCTTCACCTGTTCGGAAAGGCTTTCAAACGTTGAGGGGATATCGCCGCTCCACACAAGCGCGCCGAATTTCTGCGCGCCGAGATAAGCCGCTCTTGTCAGGATCACGGGCACCTCGCCCATTTTGGCAAACCCGTCAGAAGCCATTTTGGCATAGTAGTACGGATAAATCAGCCCGTATTCATCGCCCCGGCCGATATGAAACAGCAGATTGTCAAAGTGTTCGGGGTGAATTTCCGGCTCCGCCTCGTCAAACCACAGGCCGTCGACGCCCTGATCGAGGTAGTTTTCCTTCAGCTTTGAAAAAACGAACTCTCTTGTGGCGGGATTAGTCACGTCGATTTCCGCCTGCGGGCCGTAAAAATCAAACACCTTGTTGGCGCCTTTTGCGGTGCGGATCAACAGATTGTTGTCACGCATAAAGCGGTAGTTTTCCGACTGTTCGTTGACGGTCGGCCACACTGACACGACAAGCTTTGTGCCCATTCGGTGAAGCTCGTCGGTCATGGCTTTGACGTCGGGCCAGTAAGCCGGGTTAAATTTGTAATCGCCCTGTTCGGTCCAGTGAAAATAATCGGCAATGATGACGGAAAGCGGCACGTTTTCTTTTTTGTAGCGTCGGGCCACCTCGAGCAGTTCCTCCTGCGTTTCGTAGCGCAGCCTGCTCTGCCAGAAGCCCGTTGCCCAATGCGGCATCACGGGCGCGTGCCCCGTCAGGTCGGCCAGCACTTGGCTGACCTGTTTCGGATTCCCCGCAATAACGACAAAATCAATCTTTTTGGTTGCGTCTGCGCGCCAGCGCGTTCTGTTATTGGCAAGCTCAACCGTTCCCGTCGCGGGGTTGTTCCACAGAAAGCCGTAGCCGAGCGAGGAATAAACAAACGGGATGGTGCATTTGGCGTTGACGTGACGCAAGTCAAACGAGCAGCCCTTCAGGTCGAACTGACCGCTCGCTTCGTGGCCGAGCCCGTAAAAGTGTTCGCCCTCGCGGCTTTTAAAAGTGATCCGCGCAGACCACAAGCCGTCTTTTCGCGCGTAGTTCCGGTATCCGTCGTGAAAAGCAAGCTCTTCTTTTTCTTCCAGCATTACCTTTCCGTCACGGTAAAACGTCAGCTTGCCGTTTCGTTCCAGCTGGATGCTGAGCCTGCCCACCCGCATAAAAACACAATAGCCCTTGTCTTCAAATTCCGCCGGTGCGCATTGGGGCGTCAGGGTGAAGTCTTCGTCAAACGCTCTGCAGTCGGGAAACGCCTCAAACCGAATGGCGTTGTCATGACAGGGCGTGATCCTCACAAGCTCGCCGCTACGGGTAAAGAGGATGCTGTTGCTTTCAAATTTCGCGTTATCCATTTTTATACCTCCCGGCACGGATGATTCTATCCTGTATCCGCCTGCCGTACAACTGTTACCGACAGGATTACGGCTCGCGCCGTTTTTTTGTCAGAACCGACAGACCGCCCGGTGCTGATCGCGCCGGGCGGCCTGTTTTATTCGGATTGCTGTTGGCCGCTGTTATGGTTCTTGGCGGCGGATGCTTTCAGATGCATTTTATAGGTTTCATCCATCTTTTCAGGGTCAACGGAGTTGACGCTGCCCGTGTTGTTGATGTCGTCGGGCACCATGTCCGCCAGGCTGTCAAAGACAAAGCCGGAACGGCTCCTGCCTGCTTTTTTCGATTTTCGGCGAAGTAACATCTTCTTTTTATAATACATATAACATAGCGCGAAGGAGACGAGCTGGTAAACGATGTAGCGCCAGTATTTGTTGACGTCGATGTAATTGCTCAGCCCGACCGAGGTGTCGACGATGCGCAGCAGGCCGGTAACGGTGATGAAAATAAAGTGGTCGAAAATACACAGCCAGACGGAGCCGGTCGCCCGAACGCACAGGCACCACTTGAGGGAAAGGAAGAATTCAAAGATCACGTAGAAAATGCAAAGCGGTAAAACGCTGATGGCAGTATAATTTATGAGCTTGGAAAGGGGAATGATCAGATACCAGATCGAGTAGAACAGCGAGACAATGAAGGCGGTCTGCCCAAAGCCGAATTTGGCCTTGCCCATGCGGAAAATAATGCCGCGGAACAGGAATTCAAGCATGAAGGCGGACAGCGCGTTGATCAGGATCAGGAGCAGAATGTTGGCGATCCAGTAAAGAAAACCGACGGTGGAATGCGGCTGGTTGTAGGCAAAAACCGTCAGGTGCGGGTGACCGCCCTTGATCAGCACGATCAGAATATCGACCAGATAGGCGGGAATGATGGCGACGGAGAACATAACCGCTCTTTTTAAGCCGCCGACGATCACGCGCGGGTCGGGCGGCAGCCCGAAGGTGCGCGGCTTGAGGCGGACCGAATAGAGGAAAACGAAAACGATGATGACGCCGAAAAGCTTGCTGATGGCGCCCTTGGTCTGGATGTTTTGCTTGTTGATCAGAAAAAAGTATTCAATGGCGTTGATGCTCAGACAAAACAGGAACGCGTTGAGCATTTTGCAAAAGGTGCGGTCGGAAAAAATGTTCACGACCGCGCGCAGGAACTTGTGCTTTTTGCGCTTCTTCCGGTGTGAGGAGGAACTATGGTGAGCCGAGGACTCTTCGCTTTTTGCATCATCAGCAGCGTCCGGCTGCGGTTTGGGATCCGGGTCGAGCAATCCGGCCAGATCGTCGCGAACGTCCGACTGCGGTTGTATAATGAGGGGCTTGGCTGCGGTTCTGAAATCGGAACGCATTTCCGCTTCACCGAATTCCTTTATCAAATCTTCTCGTTTTGACAAAGCGTTCCCTCCTTGACAAATATAAATATAATATGGTATTATGTTAACACACGCGCATGGTTCTGTCAATGTTTTTCCTGTTCAAACACAGGTTATGCCGTCTCAAACCTTCAAAACCCCATGATATTGTGCCAATTTTTTGAAAAATAGAAAATTTTCAAAAAAAAATTAAAAATTCCCCTTGACAAATCCATAGCAGGAGTCTATAATCTCACTGTATGGATAAATAGCTTGTGCATTTTCGTTTGAAAGGAGCTTTGCAATATGAAGAACTACATCAAACCAGAGCTTGATATTGTTGAGTTTCAATTAAATAGAGACATTGTAACCGACTCCGGCGGTTGGGAAGATCCCTTTGACGGGTTCGGCTTCAACAACGCCGATGAAGTATTTCTCGGTGAAGAAGAAGGTTACGTTGTTTGATCGCTTTTGTCGATTCAGCCACTTCACTTACGTGAGGTGGCTTTTTTGTTAGGCAGGTTCAAGGCGGCGTTGACCGTGTGAAAAAACAGAAGGGAAGAGCGATTCGGGCATAAAGACGGGTTTTTCATCTCGTGTTATGCGTATGCCGGATCGCAGACGATGGTGATGAAAACAAAACGAATCTACGAAACCGACGGTTCCGTTTTTCAATTTGACGCCGAGGTGGTCGGCTGCGCCGCCGTGCGCGGCGGCTATGCGCTCGCGTTTGATCAAACGGCTTTTTTTCCGGGCGGCGGCGGGCAAAGCCCCGATGCGGGAACGGTCGACGGCGAACCGGTCATAGAGGTCTATGAAAAAGACGGCGTCGTTTATCACGTAACGGCGCAGCCCCGCGCCGTGGGGGCAACCGTTTGCGGTGCGGTCGATGCGGTGCTGCGCTTTCGCCGGATGCAGCAGCACAGCGGCGAACACCTGCTCAGCGGCGCGGCGCACAGCGAATACGGCTGCGAGAACGTCGGCTTTCATATGAGTGAGGATTGCGTCACGGTCGATTTTGACCGGCCGCTGACGGCGGCGCAGATCGAGCGGATCGAACGCAAAGCGAATGAGGCTGTCTATGCCAACGTGCCGATCCGCTGCGAATTTCCGAACCCGGAAGAGCTGGCGGGGCTGACATACCGCAGCAAGCTGGATTTAACCGAAAACGTCCGCCTTGTGGTCATCGAAGGCTACGACGTCTGCGCCTGCTGCGCGCCCCATGTACGCCGCACGGGCGAAATCGGGCTTATCAAGGTGCTCTCCTTCATCAACTACAAGGGCGGCGTTCGCCTGACGGTCAAAAGCGGCAGCGACGCGCTGACGGATTATGCCGCCAAATGCGTCCGGACGAATGAGCTGATCGCCATGCTCTGCGCGAAGGAAGAAAAAATCGTTGAATCGGTTCGCCATATGCAGGAGGAAACGGAGCGGCTGCGCCACGCATTGATTCAGGCGCAGCGCAGCAGGGTCGCGGCCATGGTGGAAGCGGTTGAACCGACGCCGGGCAGCGCGCTGGTGTTTTGCGACGATCTGACGCCGGATACGCTGCGCTTTGCCGTGAATGAGGGCGTTGCCAGAGTCGGCGGCCTGTTTGCCGCGTTTACGCCGGCTGAGAGCGGCTACCGTTACTGCATGGGCAGTAAAAGCGTGGATCTGGCCGGGTTTGCCAAAGCCTTTCACGCGGCGCTCGGCGGCCGGGGCGGCGGCAAAGCGAATATGATTCAGGGCAGCGTGCCCGCCGACAGGGCGAGCATTGAAGCATATATAATGAATAATAACAGGTGATTATATGAAAGAAATTTGGTTATATGGCAGCGAGGGCTTTCAGCGGGCGCTGCCCCTGCGGCAGGAAGTGTTCTGCGGGGAGCAGCACTACCCGTGCGAAAAAGAGAGCGACGATTTTGAAGCGGTTTCGTGGCATTTATTGCTGGAAGAAGACGGCGTGCTTCTTGCCACGGGCCGTATGTATGAAGAAACCCCCGGCGTGTGGCATCTGGGCCGCATCGCGGTTCGCAGGCAGCACCGCGGCAGGGGACTGGGCAGCGTGGTCATGAACGGCCTGATCGGCAAAGCCGGGTCTTGCGGCGCGGCTGAGCTGCACGTTTCGGCGCAGACACAGGCGATCGGTTTTTATGAACAATTCGGCTTTGCCGTGTGCGGGCAGGAATATTGGGATGAGAACCTGCCTCATGTTCCCATGGTGAAAAACACGGTGTTTGACGGCTGCGCCTGGGTCGGCTTCCCCAACGCCAAAGAGGCGGTGCTGGCCGAAAGCACCGTAACGCTCGACGCGGTCGAAAACGTCAGGCTGCTGTGGTGCGGTCTGGGCTATACTCATCTCACCGTCAACGGAACGCCGGTGGACGATGCGCTGCTCACCCCCGTCTGGTCAAATTATGAAAAGCGCGATCTGTCCCTGATCAACATGCCGGTGCCCGATACGCTCATCCACCGCATTTATTATGTGGAATGCGACGTTACGCCGCTGGTTCATGCGGGGGAGAATACGCTTTCCTTCCACATCGGCAACGGCTGGTACGGCCAGCATGAGAGCCGCAACGAGGGGATGCGCCCCTATGGCGAGCTCAAGCTTTGCTATAAGCTCCTTTCCGGCGGCAAAACGGCTGCCGTGAGCGATGAGAGCATCCGTTACCGTTCGTCCTTCGTGACCCGTACCAACATCTATTTCGGTGAAACGCACGACGCCCGTCTGATCGATTCGACCGATTGGAAGCCGGTCGCCGTTTTGCCCGCGCCGCTGTCGGTTCTGACAAAGCAGACCTGCCCGCCCGACCGAGAAATCAGAACGATCGCGCCGAAGGAGATCTACCGCTTCGGCGACACGGCGGTCTACGACCTGGGCGAAAACGTGGCAGGCTACCCCAAGCTGGTGTTTGACCCCGGCTGCCGCCGTGATGAACGCGCCTTTGTGCGCTTTGCCGAGGAGCTGCATGATGACGGTTCGCTCGATTTTCACAGCGCCGGCGGCGAGTTCCGGATGCAGCGCGACGAATTCATTTTTGACGACGATCAGAAGGATCATGTGTTTTACCCCCTGTTCACCTGGCATGCCTGCCGCTATTTTGAGGTGCAGGGCCGGGCGAAGGTGACGGAATTTGCCGTGGTGCACAGCGATATTCCCTGCCTGTGCACCTATCATTCCGACGATGAAATGCTGGAATGGATCGTGCAGACCTATCTGCGCACGCAGCAAAACAACATCCACAACTGCGTGCCGTCCGATTGCCCGCACCGTGAGCGGCTGGGCTACACGGGCGACGGGCAGCTCACCTGCGGCGCCGTGATGGATTGCTTCGACGCCAAAGCGCTTTATCAAAAATGGATGCGCGACATTGCCGACAGTCAGGATATTTTCGGCGGCCATGTGGAGCATACCGCGCCGTTTTACGGCGGGGGAGGCGGCCCCGGCGGCTGGGGCGGCGCCATTGTTTTTGTGCCGTGGGAATATTATTTGCATTACAACGACAAATCCGTACTTGAACAATACACCCCAAATATGTTAAAATACCTTCGGTATATGGAGAGCCACAGTGAAAACCACCTGGTCGTCCGTTCCGAAAAGGGCGGCTGGTGTCTGGGCGACTGGTGTACCCCCGACAAAATCGCGCTCCCAGAGCCTTTTGTGAACACCTGCTTTTATATCAGGGCGGTGCGCATCTGCCGGCAGATCGCGCTGCTGTCGGGCGATGAAGCGCTGGCGGCCGATCTGGCCGGGCGCGATGAAACGGCGCAGGCCGCCATCATAAGCGCCTATTTCGACCCTGCGACCGGTTCGTTTGCCGGCGGCATTCAGGGCGCGGACGCGTTTGCGGTCGATCTGGGGCTGGGCGATGAACGCACCTGGCGCAATCTGGTCGAAAAATATGACGCGCTGGGCAAGTTCGATACCGGCATTTTCGGCACGGAGATCCTTATCCGCGTGCTCTGCGAGCGGGGCGAGACTGCGCTTGCCAAACGCCTGCTCACCTCGCGCGGCGGGATCGGCACGTTTGCCTACATGAAGGATCACGGCGCGACGACGCTTTGGGAGGATTGGGACGGCGGCAATTCCCATTCGCACCCCATGTTCGGCGCCGTCGTGCGTTCGATCATCCGTTATTTGTAATTTAGCAATCCTGCAAGAAAGGGAAGATACCGTTTGCGGTATCGTATGGCGACCACTATGCTTAACATGTCGGTCATTGTTCCGGTGTATAACAGCGAAAAATTCCTGCACAAGTGCCTTGGCTCGCTGATCAGTCAGACCATCGACAAGTCGCAGCTTGAGGTGCTGCTCATTGACGACGGCTCCACCGACGGCTCTGCGCAGATTCTGGATGAATACGCCGAAAAGTACCCCTATTTCAAGGTGTTTCACCTGGAAAACAGGGGGCAGTCTTCCGCGCGCAACTATGCCTTAAAGCGCGCGCAGGGGCAGTATATCAGCTTCCTCGACTCGGATGACGCCATTTCCGAT
>CADBPL010000259.1 GCA_902796535.1 Oscillospiraceae bacterium | reverse complement strand
GCCCCGCGGTCAGGCCGGAGGCGGGGTGCCAGATGACAAAATGCATGCCGTCGCTCAGCGCCGTGACCGGCGACAGGTCGGCAAAAATGGCAAGGGGATGCTCGCACACGTCGCAGTATTCGTTGTCATCCGCGTCGGTGTGCGCGATCGCCGCCAGACGGCGGGAATAAGTATCTCCGCAAACGGGACAAGAAAGCGTGAAGGAGCCGTCCGCCGCGCAGGAGACCTGCCGGGACGTTTCCTGCCAGACGTGCTCGCACCCCGTCCGGGTGGGGGTGGTCATGCCGTTGGGCGCGGAAAGGCCGAACAGCCGCCACGCCAGCTCCGGATAATCGATAAAGACGTTGCGGTTGCCCTGAATCTCCTGAATGCGGTCATTCTGCTCCATTTCCCAGGTGTCCACCGGATCCAGCTCACACCAGAGCAGCAGCGTGTCAAGGCTCTCGACCACGCGCCTGCCGTTGTTGGCGGTGTCATCCTTATCCATCACCGGCAGGTTTTCCGCCGCCACGTCGGAATAGAGGTTCGGCTGCAGCCAGCGGCAATAGACATAAAGCAGGATGCGCGCCACGTCGCCCTTGACGTCATCCTTGCATTCAAAGAGATCGTCCGGCTCCATCAGCCAGTAAAGCGCGTTCCCGCCGATCACGCCGGTGTCGTACCCGGCGGCATACGTTTCATCAACGTAGCCGAACATGCGGTCGGATTTTTTCATGTTGACGCTTTCCGCCGAGGGGCGCAGGTGGTGCAGATCCGCCCCGCCGAAGGAGGTGGCGTAGGACGCGCGGCTTTTCGGCCAGATATGCTCACGGTTGAGCCGGACGCCCTCGTCAGACGGCGAAAGGTCGGAATAAAACATCACGTAGGTATCGCTGCCCGCCACGGAATCCGTCACCGCCCAGTAATACGCGAGCGAGCCCTCCTGATAGCCGCTGTAAGTCGTGTAAAACGTGTGCGTGTCCGCCATCAGGTCATGCAGCGCGTCAAACAGCGCGTTGTTTTGCATGGCGGCGGCGCTGTCGGCGGTGTCGCCCGCGCCGGAAAGCGCGCACAGTGTGTCGTAGCTGTAGTCGCCCGCATAATACGCCTGAGCCTGCGCGGAAAGCGCGTGGCAGACCGTGTGGCGAGGCTCGTCGTTGGCCGGCGGCAGGGGCGAAGCGGCCGCCGCCTGCGGCGCGCCGACAAACACGCCGGACAGGCACAGCAGCATTGCCAGCGCAAGGGCGGCGGCACGGTTGGTGAATTTGGTTTTTTTGGCTGCAAATGGGGTTTTCATGCGTAATCCTCCCGCGTTGTTCCCGACCGATCGGGTAGTTTTTTTATTATAAAACAGAATTAAAAAAGTGTCCACTGTTTTTGTGCAAAAATATTACGGCGCGCGCAAAAGCATTACCTTGCAAGCCAAATAACACCATACTGGAATTTATAATTGTCTAATGCCTATTTGTTGTGCTTGTCATCCTCGTGACTGCCCTGCCTTTGACGGCTTTTCTTCGGAACCGCCGGGGCGGAACCGGTCATTCTGTTCGGTTCTTTTCCGCAAAGCGAGGCCAAAGAGCCGCATTCGCCCGACACGCCGGAGAGCCGTTCGGCGACAATCTGTTCCCGCCCTTTGCCGACTCCCTGAAAATGCCAAAACCTGCACAAATCATGCAGACTTTAAGTATGGACTTTTCCGATGGGTGTGGTATAATCAAGAATGATGATTTCAATGAGTCGGATCACCCAAGACACGAAAATGGACAATTCTCTGATGGGCATGGAAATGTTATTCGATATGATCGCGCAAGAATGACTTTGTCAAAGGCAATCCGCAAAAAGGTATCTATACAATGTTCAAGCCAGAAAATGGTGAAGAGTACTATAAAGAAAAATTAAAGGAGGATCTTCTTCATGGAGGAGAAACATAATTGTCCTGTTTGTGGAGAGTTTGAGTTCAGCGAGACGGACAGCTATGAAACATGCGAAGTGTGCGGATGGGAAGACGATGCCCTGCAAGAAAAAAATCCGGATTATAAGGGTGGGGCAAATCTTATGAGCCTAAACGAAGCAAAGACGGCATACCAAGATGGAAACCCTATTTATTGAGGCGAATTCATGGAAAACTTCAAAATCATCTATGGCATTTTATCTTTGCTGCAACGTGAAGGGGTGCAGGACATTTCCCCTTTGCTGGAATACGCCATGAGCAATCTTCCGTGCAGAAACGAGGTGCATTTCACCAAGATCATTGAAATGCTCAAGGATGCCGGACACATTGGCGGAGTGACGATCAATCGCCGCAAAGATGGTGAGATCGACGTGGCAGACGTCACTTCTTCGGATAAAGGCGTGCGTATTACCGAAAAAGGAACGGAATACCTGCTCACCAATGTGTTCATGCTTCAAGAGCATTCTCGAACGGTATGCATTCCGTAAACCGAAACCACCACAGCCGAGGCGGGAACCCGCTTCGGCTTTCCTTATGCCCGAAAAGAGGTGATCGGCAACGGATGATAAATACAGGCGCGCGCTGCTCGAGCGCGTAAAGCCGAGAAATCGAACAGCAGCAAAGCCGCCCAATGCGAAAAAACGCACCGGGCGGCTGTCTTTTTCCCGCCGCTGGGACACGTATATCATAGGTGCGGGCGGTCTTATCCTGTTTTGCGGTTACTTTTTGAGCTGCTCGTTAACCTTTTTCT
>CADBPL010000258.1 GCA_902796535.1 Oscillospiraceae bacterium | reverse complement strand
TTGTGCGCCTTGTGGCAAACGGGCTGATTGCACGATCGGCTTTGACCGACGCGCAGCTTGCCGCGTGCGACGCGAACCACGACGGCACGATTGACGCGCTGGACGTGGCGCTGATCGAAAAAGCGGGGCTACTTTTGGCACAGGTTGACCAAGCGCTTCCGAGTGAGGAGCTGCAAACCAACAGCGTTTATCTGGAATACTGCTCCCTGATTGACCAGAGCGTCGAAATCACCGAGCCCGCAACCGACGAACCGGCGCAAATCGCCGAACCCCGCCCCGCCGCGCAAAGCATTCTGGCGCGGTTCAGCAATCTGTTCCAAATCATTCTGAATTGGATTTATCGTATTTTTAACCTTCAAACGGCATAACGCTCAATAAGCAAAACGAGCATAGGTTTTTCCGACGTCGGAATTCCTATGCTCGTTTTTTTGGCATATGATTTTGCGGCTCGCAAGAATGCGAGCCCTATGGATTGACCCCATGTACCGTTGTAGGGACGGCATACATGCCGTCCGCCGGAAAACACAAAAAGCTCTATCCGCTGCCGGATCACACAGCCGCCTTAACTCAACAGCGCCGCGATGATGGTGTTTGACACCAGAAAGCCGCGGGGATTGAGGCGAACGCCGGCCTCGTCGGAAATGAGCAGCCCCTGCGCCGCAAACGGCGCGGCCGCCTGCCGCACCTTGGCAGGCAGCGCAAAGCCGAACCGCTCTTTGGTTCCCTGCTCGGTCAGCCCCTCGGTCAGGCGCAGGCGCAGCATGGCGTATTCCTCAAAGCTGCCGCCGTCGCCGTCCGGCACGGCATGATAGTGCTCGGCGTCGGCGGTGTTGTAATAGCGTTTGCCGCTGAAAAACGAATGCGCCGCCGGGCCGATCCCGATATATTCTTCATCGTTCCAATAAATAAGATTGTGGCGGCTGGCGCGGCCCGGTTTGGCAAAATTGGAAATTTCGTATTGGTGAAAACCGTTCTTTTCCGCTTCTTCGCACGCGGTCAGGTACAGTTCGCAGCATTCATCCTCATCCGGCAGGTTCAGCGTTTTTTCCACCTTTTCAAACGGCGTGCCCTGTTCGATTTTGAGCAGGTAGGCGCTCAGATGCGTCGCGCCGCTTTCGGCGCAGAAAGCAACGCTTTGCCGCACCGTTTCAGGGGTCTGGAACGGGATGCCGAGCATGACGTCCAGTGAAAAATCGGTGACGCCGGCGGCCTTGACCATGGCCACCGCCTGCTCCACCTGCTGTTTGCCCGCGCGGCGGCCGAGCGCCTTGCGTTCCTGCTCCACGGCGGACTGCATCCCCATGGAGATGCGGTTCGCGCCGTGCTTTACCAGCGCGTCCAGCTGAGCCTGCGTCCATTCCTCGCACAAATCGGAGGGGTTGCATTCCACCGTCACCTCGGCGTGCGGCGTTTTTTGGATCACGTCCAGCACCCGGCACAGATTCTGTGCGCCGAGCTGTGAGGGCGTGCCGCCGCCGAAATAGACCGTGCGGAACGTCAGCCCCTTGCCCGTTTGTTCTTCAATAATGTTTTTAATAATTAGGTCGGTATATCGCGCCTTGAACGCCGCGTCCGCCCGGAAGGAATAAAAATCGCAATACGGGCATTTGCCGCGGCAAAACGGCACGTGGATATACAGCCCGGGTTCATGAGTCGTCATCAAGCTTGAGCACCGCCATAAACGCCTCCTGCGGCACTTCCACCGTGCCGAACTGGCGCATACGCTTTTTGCCTTCCTTCTGTTTTTCGAGCAGCTTCTTTTTGCGCGTGATGTCGCCGCCGTAGCACTTGGCAAGCACGTCCTTGCGCATGGCCTTCACGGTTTCACGCGCGATCACCTTGCCGCCCACAGCCAGCTGGATGGGAATTTCAAACATCTGGCGCGGAATGTTTTCTTTGAGCTTTTCGGCAATTTTGCGCGCGCGGCCGTAGGCCTTGTCGGCGTGGATGATGAACGACAGCGCGTCGATCATTTCGCCGTTGAGCAGCACGTCTAACTTG
>CADBPL010000257.1 GCA_902796535.1 Oscillospiraceae bacterium | reverse complement strand
TGCCGAAGGCATTGCCCGCGACCTCATCAACAACAAGGCCGGCACCAACCAGGCCTCCATCAACGACGCTGCTGCGGCTCTGACCGAAGCGTTCAACGCGCTCAAGCTCTCCACTGCCAACGTGGTTTCTGTTGATTACGCTGCTGATACCTACTTTGCGAAGGGCACCATGACCTATTCCTTCAAGGTCAACGGCGCTGCTTCCAAGATTCAGGTCATCACCAACGCGACCGGTGCGACCAGAACTTATGACAGATATCATGAGAAGGTCACCATCAAGTCTTACAACGAAAACGGTGAAGAAGTCGATTACGCGACGACTGCACCCGCATACGAAATCTGGACCCTCGACCTGACCCTTGCTGCCGGCGGCTACACCGTTAAGGCGAAGTATCCGGGCAACGGCTGGGATAACGAAGGCCTTGAACTGAACCTTGAATATGCGACCTATCAGCCGACCTACACGGTCGAAGCGAAGGTTGGCGACGGCGAGTTCGGCAAGACTGTTGAAATCGAGAAGAAGCACGGTTCAGCCGTGACCTTCAGAGCAGTTACTCCGAGCAACGTCACGAAGATCCAGCTTGCCCTTGAAAACGGCAAGACCTCGACCTACACGGCTGAAAACGCTGTTGCTGATGGCGACACCCTTGTCTGGACTGTCACCAGAACCTTCCGTTCCGGCGACGTCGGCACCTGCACCGTGAAGACCAAGTCCATCAGCGGCTGGACTGCGATGGATGATGCGGTCATCACTGTTGCCCTTGCTCAAGCCGAATAAGTTTGGTCGACGCAATCGCATAACCCTTAATGAAGCGCCTCGCGGAGCAATCCGCGGGGCGTTTTTTCGCCGAAGGGCAGTAATCCGCGGGGCATTTTTTATGACAAAGAGGAGTGAATCGCGGGGCGTTTTTATAACAATGGGCAGTAATCCGCGGGACGCTTTTTTACGACAAAGGGGAGCAACCCGCGAGGCGTTTTTTATGACAAAGGGGAGCAACCCGCGTGGCATTTTTTATGACAAAGAGGAGTGAACCGCAGCGTTTTTATGACAAAGATGAGTGAACCGCGGCGTTTTTATGACAAAGAGGAGCAATCCGCGGGGCGTTTTTTTATGACAAAGAGGAGCAACACGGGGGGCATATTCTTGGTTCATCACGGATTTCCGTGCAAAACACAGTCAAAGAGTGTCGATCGTTTTCCTGATGAATGCCATCTTTCAAGCCTCCCTTGTGTAAAGGGAGGTGGACAGGCGTAAGCCGTGAAGCCAGGGATTGTCAGAGAAAACAGTATCTGAATCTACAACCCCTCAGGCGCTTCGCGCCAGCTTTCTCCGCTGCCGCATCGGTCGGCGCTTCTGCCTGCGGCAGAGGCGTCCGCAGGACGCCCGCGCCCCTTACACAGGGGAGCCTGATCATTGATGTTTCATCGATTGCACGGGAATCCGTGATGAGCGAAAAAAGGAAGCGATTTTTTACACGTCAGGGGCAAAGGCTTTTAAGCCGACAAAAGAGATTGTCAAAAATAAGCGTCAAATTCTGTGCAGAATCACGAATTGCATGAAGGGGTTCTTTCTGCTATAATCAAATTAAGAAAATTTCCAGCCGTATGTCAACGGCGCAAACGATCAAGGAGGTTACGGTTATGAAACGCCTGAACGCTGCACTGTCTGTTTTTATTGCGCTTCTTCTGCTGGCTTTTGCCTGCCCCGCAGCCATAGCCGCCGCGGCCGAAGGGCAACTGGGCACGGTCACCTTCCACACGGATCTGACGGTCGGTGATTACACGCGGCAGGACGCGCTGCTTGCGCTGAACAGCGAAAGCGAGGGCTTTGATTTCAGCACCATCAGCGATGCGCTGCAGGCGGCGCTGGAAAGCTGTTCGACGTCGATTCCGCTGCAGGAATATAACATTCCGGTCGATCAGATCCAGGCGCTGGCCGACTACATCGGCAATGAAATGCCGGAGGCGTTTCACGTTGGCCGCTCGTTTTCTTATCGCGCGAGAAGCGGCTACATCATAGAATTGTGCAACATCACCTACCGCTATGAGCCGGAGGAATATGCCCAAATGCTCGCGGTGTTCCGGCAGAATGCCGACTGGCTGCTGCGCGGCCTGTCCGCCGCGTCGTTGACGGATGTCGAAAAAGCGCTGCTGATCCATGACCGCATCATTACCTGGACGTTTTACGGCTACTGCGGGGACGACACCCAGGATTCGTTCTGCTTCACCGCGGCGGGGCCGCTGCTCATGCATGAGGGCGTCTGCTCCGGTTACGCGCATCTTTACGATTATCTGCTCAAAAAAGTCGGCATCGCATCCCGCTATGTCTCGTCGGATTCGATGAACCACGCGTGGAACATTGTCAGCATTAACGGGCAGTGGTATCATGTGGACACAACGTGGGATGACGGCGGCTGGACGGACGTGGCCGGGCGCGCCAGCCACGAAAACTTTTTGCGCTCCACCGCCGGCATTGTGGATACTGGCCACACGGGCAATGATTTCACCACCGTGCCGGTTTCCACCACCTACGACAACGCCTACTGGCAGGGTTCGATCGCGGAATTCGCCTGGTTCCAAAACGCCCTGTATTATATTGATTCAACAAACGGCGGCCTCTACAAAAGAAGCGGCGGCTCGGCGCAAAAGCTGCTGGAGCTGAAGGATTCCTGGGGCGGCTGGGCGATAAACAGATCGTCAGACAGCCAGAGCGGCACCTATTACCGCTATTTCTACGGCCTGTCGGAAAACAGTAAATATCTTTACTACAGCACGCCCTCGCAGGTGCTTCAGCTCAGCCTGCCGGATCTGACGGCAGTGCCGGTTTACACGCCGAGCATCGCCTCCGGCTCCTATCTGTTCGGGTCGACCGTCAGAGATTGGGAGCTGACCGCGCAGATCGGCAATAATCCGACCAGCATCACGCAGACGCAGACCGTTCCGCTTCCGCATGACTATACCGTTGCCTACAACGCCAACGGCGGCAGCGGTGCGCCCGCAGAGCAGACAAAGCGCGCCGATCAGCCGCTGACCCTCAGCAGCGCGGAACCGACGCTGGCCCATCACACCTTCCTCGGCTGGAACACGGCGGCGGACGGTTCGGGCGAGGATTACGCGCCGGGCGCGGTCATCACCGCCAACGCTGACCTCACCCTGTATGCGCAGTGGCGGCTTTATTTCTGCACCATCCGCTTTTACGGCAACGGCGCAACAAGCGGCCCGGCCGCAGCCGCTCAGACCCTGAATTACGGGGAAACGGCCGAGCTGGCGCCGAATCCCTATCAGCGCGCTTATACCGTCACCTATGATTATAACGGCGCGACCGGCGGCGATGAAACCGCGTGCGAAACCGTGAGCAGCCTTTTCAACGGCTGGGCGGAAACACCCAACGGCGAGGCGGCTTACGGCGACGGGCAGGGGGTCAGGAACATGATCGATGAGGATGAGGCGCTGGTCGATTTCTATGCCTGCTGGACACCCGGTTCGGTCAGTCTGCCCACGCCCACCAAAGCCGGCTTTGTTTTTGACGGCTGGTATGAGGACGGCGGCTTTACGCAGCTTGCCGGCATGGGCGGCGCTGCTTACACCCCGACGCAGGACGGCACGCTCTTTGCCGCGTGGCGCAGGGAACCGCCCGTGATTTCACCCGCGGCCGGCGGCGTGCTCATCAACAATGCCAACCGCTGCATCTACGGCCTGCGGCCCGGCAGCACGGCGGAAGCGAGCCTGAACGTGAACAACGGGTCGCTGGCGGTCGTCTTTTCCAACACGAATCAGGTGCTCGGCACCGGCACAAAGGTGAACGTGCTCGACGCCGATCAGAACCTGGTGGATTCCTACACGGTCGTGGTGTTCGGCGACATAGACGGCGACGGCTGGTATGACGGCACCGACGCCTATTTCATCCGCCTTTACACGAACGGGATGCTCCCGGCAAACGCGCTGAACGCGGCGCAGCTTATGGCGTGCGACGCAAACCATGACGACGTGATCGACGCGGCCGACGCAAAGCTGGTGGAACGCGCCGGGCTGCTGCTGGCGGGCGTTGATCAGAGCGCGAACAATGAAGATCTGGCGGTGAACAGCGACTATCAGGCCTATTGCAGCCTGATCGACCAGAGCGCAGCGGCTGAGGAAGAAGCAAAGCCCGCCGCGCAAAGCCTCCGGAGCCGGATCGCGGCTGTGTGGAAAACGATTCTGAAATGGCTGTCCGCCGTTTTCAGCGCAGCCTGAAACGGCGCGATGCATGAAAACCAAATGGCAAACAGGCACAGGCTTTTCCCGAAGGGGGCCTGTGCTTTTTTTGCTGTGCACAGCGTCTTTGTTCCCCTTGGGAACGAAAAACAGCATATTGAAACCTTTTTTACCTTTTTTCTATTTTCGCAAGTTGAGAAGGGGCTTGAATAATGCACAAATCAAAACCGAAATATTTGGGCGCTTTAAACAAATTTTTTCAAATTTGAAATATATATTATAGAAATTTTAATATTATAGTTGACATAATGGCGAAGAAAATGTTACAATACGGATACCTATAGTATAAGCAGTAGTGTCCCATTGCGCCTTTTTTCGCCGAAAGGTGCTTGCGGCCGCTGCCGCTTATGCGAAAGAAATATTTATTTCTTAAGGAGGAAAACACCGTGAAAACATCCACCAGAGTCCTCTCACTCATCCTCGCGGTTGTTATGGTGGTCGGGCTTGTTCCGATCATGGCGTTCAACGTGGGCGCCGCCTATAACAACACGAACCTGAGATTTGACGAGAACGGCGAGTTCGTTCTGCTTCAGGTCTCCGATATTCAGGATGATGAAGAGGTCGACGAAAGAAGCCTTGCCATCATCAGCAAGGCGGTGGCGCGCTTTAACCCCGATATGGC
>CADBPL010000256.1 GCA_902796535.1 Oscillospiraceae bacterium | reverse complement strand
GAGGAACACCGGGCTGCGGAAGCGGGTGAACAGCAGGTAAACGATGGTGCCCACGCCTGCGCCGAACAGCGCGGCGGATTGCTGCATACCGTTGCCGACAATGGCGGGCACCGCGATGGTGGCGGCGAGGATGGCGAGCAGCTGCTGGAACGCGAACATGATGAGCTGTGGAAATTTGGGCTTGTCTTTGATGTCGTAAGCGAGTTTCATGTTTTTTCCTCCGTGTTATTATTTATTGGAACCCGAACGGGTGATTCCCGGTGTTTTGGCGATATACGCCTGCGGCGTGCGATATATTTGTTCCACAAATGCGATATATCTCACTTGCGTTCGATGCGATATGATATAAAATCCCTGCGTGCCCCGCAGGGCATATCGCGTGCGAAGCACATATCGAATCCGACAGGATATATCGCAAATTCCGTCAGGAATTTATATCGCTGTCGAGCCAAGCTCGACAATGTCCGCCCCTGTTTTTCCGTCAAATTCCGGCAGGTAAACGGCAACGCGCTCGTTGGGCGCGGTGGGCAGGTTTTTGCCCACATAGTCCGCCCGAATGGGCAGCTCGCGGTGGCCGCGGTCGATGAGCACCGCAAGCTGGAGCTGCGCCGGCCGCCCGTTGGCAAACACGGCGGCGATGGCGGCGCGGGCGGTGCGCCCGGTGTAGAGCACATCGTCAACCAAAATCACCTTTTTGCCGGCAACGTCGGTTTTCAGCGGCTCGTTCCCCACCTGCGGCCCGTCGGCGATCTCCGTCAGATCGTCGCGGTAAAACTGAATGTTCAGCGATTCCAGCGGCAGCGTCACGCCGGTTATTTCGGCGATGTTCTGCCGGATCATGCGCGCCAGCGGCAGCCCGCGGCGCTGAATGCCGATGAGCACCAGCCCTTCCACGCCCTCGCTGCGCTCGACGATCTCGTGTGAAATGCGGCGAACGGCGCGGCACAAAGCCGCCTCATCCATCACGGACGCTTTGATCTGCGTCATTGTGCTTCGCACCTCCATATGAAAAAACGACCCTGTCGCGTTCTGACGCGGCAAGATCGGCAGCATTCTGCTTTTTTCGCGGTTCGACCCGCGAAAGAGCACGGCGCGTTTCTTGTCGGCATCACGGTACCGCCCTTAAAGAAAAGCGTTTGGCAGCCGGGGGAGAACGGCTGCATTTGTTGAACGCAGGAAAAAAGCGCACCCGAAACGGGCACGCTCTGCATTGAATTATTCGGAAAAGCCGGATTCGACAAGACGAACCAGATCGTCAACGGCCTGTGTCTCATCGGAACCGCCGGCGATGATGCGGATTTTGGTGCCGCCCATGATGCCAAGCGACAAAACGCCGAGCAGACTCTTGGCGTTGACGCGGCGATCTTCTTTTTCGACCCAAATGGAGGATTTATACTCATTGGCCTTTTGAATAAAAAAGGTTGCCGGACGAGCGTGAAGACCAACCTGATTCTGAACGGTTACATCTTTAACATACATATGAAAAATCTCCTATTCTGTCGAAAAACAATTAGACCTTATCGGGCTTTATTCCAATGATCATGGTACATATTATACCACAAAAACCGCCGCCGTCAATGGAAAAAAAGCACTTCTCGACCGGTTTGCAATAATTCTACGCACACGCCAAACCTGCACAATAAAGACGCGCCAAGTTTGTGCAGGTTGACTAAAATTAGCGGATAGCGGATAGTTTTGCTGATAGCCGACAGCGTAATATAATCGGGTAAGGGCGAAGTCCTTCCTTAATTCCGAAATCCGAATTAAGGAACGACGGAACGCCGAGGGCGGCGTTCCCTACGGCGGCAGCCACTTCGTGACAGCTCGTTTTTCCCCTCTCAGTCACTCCGTGACAGCTCTTTCAAAAGGAGAGCCAAGAGCACTTCTTTACTTGCGATTAAAAGGCACACTTCTTGCCTCCCCTGCAAGGGGAGGTGGCTGAGCAAAGCGAAGCCGGAGGGGTCGCGAAAGACACGCTCAAAAGTGAATAGCACTTTTTGGTGTATGAGCTTACCCATAGCACATCTCAAAATTATTCATGATTCACGATTCATTCTTCATTCTTCATTTCCGTCCCCTCACCAGACCAATAAGATTTTATTTAATGAATGATGAATAACTCAACTTTCCCACAGCAAAAGAGTCAGAAAAGTCTTAAGCAAAGAGGGATTTGGCGAATAAAGATAGACATCATATTG
>CADBPL010000255.1 GCA_902796535.1 Oscillospiraceae bacterium | reverse complement strand
CGCTGTTAAAAGACTACGGGCTGAAGGATTATGAGAATTCGCGTGATTACACAGGCCGCACCCTGCGCCTCGGAAAGCAGATCACCCTGACGCTTCCTTATAACGCGCAGTGTACGCCGTATCTTAAAATCAAAGCGAAAGCGGGGAAAAAAATCAGGGTCTTCACCGAGAACACCTGGCTCGGCGCTGTGAGCGACACCTATGTGACCAAAGACGGCGAGCAGGAGTTTGAGGCGCTCGGCTGGTTCAACGGGGAGCAGATCACCTATCAGATCCCGGCGGGCGTAACGATCCTCGCCCTGAAATACCGGGAGAGCGGCTATGACACGGCGTTTTCCGGGCTGTTTACGAGCGAAGACGAAAGGCTGAATACGCTCTGGCAAAAATCGCTGCGCACCCTTTATGTGACCATGCGCGACAATTTTATGGATTGTCCGGATCGGGAACGGGCGCAGTGGTGGGGCGACGTGACCAGCGAAATGGCTATGTCGATGTATGCGCTTGACGCAAACGCGTGTTTGCTTTATCAAAAAGGCGTCGCCTCCATGCTCGGCCATATCGACGCTGCCACCGGTGTGATGCAGACCGTGGTGCCGATCAGTCAGGATTACTTTGAGCTGCCCGTGCAGCAGCTGGCCGGAATCGTCGGGTTCTGGACGTATTATCTGTACACGGGAGATCGGGATTTTTTGGAATCGGTTTATGACGCGTCGGTCAGGTACGCTGCGCTTTGGAAAATCGGCAGCAGCCATCTGGTCGAGCACCGCGCCGGCTCGTGGGACTGGATGGACTGGGGCTACCGCGCGGATGTGACCGCAATCGAGAACGCGTGGTATTATTACGCGCTTTCCAGCCTGCAAAAGGCGGCGCAAGTCCTCGGCCGAAACAGCGACGCGCTTGCCGCAGCCATGAACGAGATCAAAACCGGCTATGCGTCGCTCTGGACGAAAAACGGCTATAAAAGCGGTGATGTGCTCGCGCCGGACGATCGGGCCAACGCGCTTGCCGTGCTTTCCGGTCTGGCCGAAAAAGAGCAGTATGACGTGATCGCGTCCGTTCTGACCAAAACCAAAAACGCGAGCCCGTATATGGAATACTATGTGCTGGAAGCACTTTGCCGGATGGATCGGTACGAAGCGGCAAAGAACCGGATGCTGCAGCGGTATGACGCGATGATCCGGGCGGATTATTCCACGCTTTGGGAGCGCTGGACAAGGCTTGGCGGCACCCGGAACCACGCGTGGTCGGGCGGGCCGCTGGTCATTATGAGCAAATACTTTGCCGGGATCCGGCCGGTCAAGGCAGGATACCGCGAATTCATCATCAAGCCGCAAATGACGGCGTCGGATCACATCGAATGCGTCGTTCCGTCCGTGAAAGGCATGATCCGCGTTGCCGAACGCAAAACCGACAACGGTTTTTCGCTCCGCGCCACGGTACCGGGGGATACGACGGCGATCATCTTTCTGCCGTATGCCGACGGGCAGACCGTGACGTTGAATGATCAGACGATCTACCGCAACGGACAGTTTTCGGAAGGGCAGGGCGTTGCTTTTATCGGGGCTGCCGACGGGTTCGCCGTGTTTTCGGCAAAAGCCGCGGAAGATATTCAGCTGCATTTTGAAGCGACCCAATAACAGGCAATTAAAATGAATCTGTTTACATCATTCACGGAGGAAAAAGATGTCTGCTCACACGTTTTATCTGGTTTTAAAGACGCTGTTTGTCAGTTTGTATACGGTTCTGGCGGCTTTCGGTCCTGCACTCGGCGGCGGGGATTTTGCGCCCTCGCAGCCGGTGGAAGCCGGGGACGCATCCCGCTTTATTCAGGCCGAGGCCGTTGACACGGGGTTCGATATCTACCGCCCCCGGGTCGAGGGCGGCGGTTATCGCTACGGCCCGTCGATGATCCTGAACACCGACGGCAGCCTGGATCTCTGGTGTGCCATGGATGGCCCCGGCGATTTTGCCGACATGGTCAGCTACGCTCGCCTGTATGACGGCGGAAAACGCAGCAGCACGGAACGCATGGCGTTGAAGCCGACGGCGGGCGGGTATGACGACTTTTCAACCTGCGACCCGGGTGTGATCAAGTTTGGCGGCTACTATTATATCGGCTATACCACGACGTTGGATACAAGAGGCGTTGACAACGATATCTGCGTGGCGCGCAGCAAATCGCCGGCCGGCCCGTATGAAAAATGGACGGGCAGCGGTTGGGGGGTTGAGCCGCAGCCGATGATCGAATACACCGGCGACCCCGATTACTGGGGCGCAGGGGAACCGTCCTTTGTTCTCATGGGCGACAGGCTCTATATCTATTACAGCTGGAACACGTCCACCACGACAACGCATCTTGCCATTGCCGACGCAACCAATGAGAACTGGCCCGCAACGCTGGAATATAAGGGGGAAGTGATCGGCGACAAAAACCTTGGCGATTCTACGGACGTAAAGTACGCGGATGAATACGGCCGTTTTATTGCTGTCTTTACGGAAAAACGGTTTTCGGAAAACAGTTACGCTGCCGTCTGGGAATCGTTTGACGGGCTGCATTTCCGCCGCAGCGGCCTGATCAAAGCCAACACCGCCCGTTACCTTCACAACTGCGGGCTTTCCGGCCGGGCGGACGGCCATATCGGAGCGGGCGACCCCGTTTATTTCGGCTATGCGTATGGCGTTTGGGGGCCGGTCGGCTGGGCGACGAGGCTGCATGAAATCAGGCTCTCGCTGGCCGATGAGCCGAAAGCGGACGATACCGCGGAAGAAAACGTTGCCATCCCGGTGGAACAGCGCCCCGTGCGCGTGATCCCGAACGTGATGACCGTGAAAGCGGAAAAGCAGGTCTATAACCTAACCGCTTCGCAGCAGGTCTGGGTCATGGCTTACGACAACGACGGCTACGTTTTCCCTGTGCTCACCGGAACGGTTTTTTACGGGTATGACCGATCTGTCATACGGATCGTTGGCGGACGGATCTTCCCCGTCGGAGAAGGGTCGACGAGGGTTTTCCTCAACTGGCGCGGCATGAGAGGCGACTTTCTGGTCAATGTCGCCGGCGGCTGACCGGCAGCACCCTGCGCGTTATAAATTATCCTATATCAGTATCCTATCTGTAAATAAATGAGAAAAAGCGGTCACGTCAGTCAAGGAGGGAACCTTATGTTTAAAAGCGGAAAGAAACGATGCAGTGTGGTCTGTGCGGCCGTTTTGCTGCTGACCTGCGTCCTGCCCGGGCTGCAAAGCTTTGCGGCGCATTACACCATCGGCATCCTCGATGCCGACGGCAACGACGTTACCGGCGCGACCATCACGCTCGAAGAAGCGAAAAACACAAAATGCTCCGTGACGTATATCGACTGCTCGGAGCCGAACGGTTCGCAGATTTGCTGGCACTCCTCCACCGGGCTGATCGCCAGCGTGGACGAGGACGGCACCATTCGCGCGCGCGACAGCTCCCGTCAGGCGCGCGTACAGCTCTGGATCGATAACGACGTCAAATCGATCCGCGGCGCCGGCCCGGGCTTTGGGGAACAGGTGGAGGCGATCATGCAGGGGCTCGACGTGGAATCGATTTCCGCGACGGAGCTTTGGAACGCATTCGCCCCGGTGTTCGCCGATCTGGCGCAGGCGGCGCAGGACGCGCTGCAGGATTCCCTGACGCAAACGGTGAATTCCGGCGCTGTGCCGGTCACCGCTTCTCTCGTGGATCATAACGGTGAAACGCTGGCGAGCGCCGTGGTTTACGTGAACGTTGTGCAATCGACTCAGGCGCTGGGCAACACGCTGCCCAACGGCACCTGCATCACCAACAAAGCTTCTCTGCCGAAGGTTGTAGCCGTCGGCACAAGCTTTCGCATTCAAAACGTCATCACGCCGGTGCGGCTGGGCATGACCACAACGTGGTCGCTTTCGACCGACAGCCTGCTTGACCCTGCGTCGAATTATGCCGCCATTACGGACGACGGCGTGATCACCTTCAAAAAAGCCGGTACGGTGACCGTGACGGCTTCGCCGGAATTCGAGCTGTTCCTTTCCAAGGTCGTGGATTTTTTGACCGACACAGGCGACGAGGGCGTGGATACCGTTTCCGCGTGGCTGATCGACACGCTCGGGATGAATGTTTCGCAGTCCACCGTTTCCACGGCGCTGAGCTATATCGTCAAGCTTGCGCTGAAGGTCGCGGGCGTGAGTCAATACGTTTCTTACGCTACCATCGGCAACACGGTGCTCAAATTTTTGTCCAACGCTTTGATGAAAGCGAGCTCGAACGACAAAATCACGTTCACCATCGTGGATGAACTGCCGCTGCAGAGCTTTGATATCAGCTGTTCCGACGCCTATCAGGAGGGCGAGCGCGAGCAGCTGTATGTTACGAATCTGACGCCCGGCGGCGCGCTTGTCGGCGAAACAACATGGCAGATCAGCGACCCGACGGCGGCGAGCGTTACCGAAGACGGCTTCCTGCGCGTTCTGGATGCGGGGGGCGCAAACGAACAGAAAACGGTCAGCGTAACGGCGACGCTCAACGACGTGTCTGTTTCCAGAACCTTCACCATTTACGGCGCGGGGAGCGACCCCTCCGCCATTGACGCGTTGGGGCCGACGCACATCATGCCGGGCGAATCCGCCCGCTTCACCGCAACCGTTTTCCCGGCTCGCGCGGATCAAACCGTGGAGTGGGGCCTGAAGGATAACGCCGGCACGGTCGTTTACGCGGCGCCCGGCAGCCCGGTTACCAACACATGGATGCGTGTCGACAGCGACGGCGCCGTGCTGGGGCTTGCGCTGGGCGTGACGGAGCTTTATGTGCGCGCCTGCAACGGCGTGACGGATACGATCCCCGTCAACATCGGCGCGGCGGTCACCGGCGTCACGCTGGAGGAAGCCCCCGCTGTGACCTATACGGTGCCGATTTACAACACTTATCATGAAACCGTCAGGCAGCTTCATGCGGTGATCTCACCGCAGAATGCGGCGAATTCACAGATCAGGTGGACGCTGAGCGACGCATCCAATCTGGTGCTCACGCAGGACGGTCAGGTGCACCCCGCCGATAATAAGGCCGCCTATGGCACCGTTACCGCCAAAACGGCTGACGGCGGCTACACCGCAACGGTTCAGGTCGCGTTTGCGAATGTTGCCGTAACAGGCGTTTCACTTTCTCAAACGAGCGCGACGCTCAAGGCCGGCAAAACGCTGCAGCTGCAGCAAACGGTGACCCCGAACAGCACGCTCACCGGCGCCACGATCAAAAATGTTCTATGGAGCAGCGGTGACCCCGCTGTTGCCGTTGTGGATGAAAACGGCATGGTTTACGCTTTGGAGAGCGGCACGGCGGCGATCACCTGCACCACGTGCGACGGCCTGCAGACCGCCTCATGCCTCGTAACGGTCGTTTCGGATAAGGACAGCCTGCGGGAGCTGATCGCTCTGGCGGAGGAACTGGATCTGACGCAGGTCACTGCGCCGCAAACGGATATTGCCGCTTTCCAAACCGCGCTGGCTCAGGCAAAAGCCGTGGAACAGGACGACGGTGCCTATCAGTTCACGGTCGACGCGGCGTATGAAGCGCTCGCTGAAGCATATGAATCCCTGTGCTCCATCATCGACCCAGAAAGCGTGTTTGTCACGCGCAGCGACGCCCCCATGTTCTATGATACGGTCGACCTTGACCTGCTTGATGATTACCGCAATGCGTCCAGACAGTACAGCTATATGGTCTGGCCCAACGACGCGCAGGTCAGATCGGTCAGATGGTCGTCCTCCAACGCAAATGTTTCCGTTACGCAGGACGGTCTGGTTTCCCCAACGGTCAACAGCGCGCAGTATGCGCAGATCACCGTCACGGTTACGACGCATCGCGGGTGGGAGATCTCGAACAGCCTTTACGTTGCCTTTGTCAAAACAGCCGTGACCGGTCTGACGTTCGACCAGGAAGAAATCAACGGCTACGCCGGTGAAACGGACAAGGTGGATTATACGGTCACGCCCAAGGGGGTGGCCGGCGTTGGCGGCGCGACCATTCAGGATCTGATCTGGGAAACGAGCGACCCGGCCGTTGTGACGGCGGACGCCGACGGCACGCTGCACTTTCACGGCATCGGCACGGCGACGGTTACGGCGACGACGGTCGACGGCGGCAGAACCGCAAGCTGCGCGGTGTCCGTTCGTCTGAACCGCAGTGCGCTGCTGGAAAAGATCAACGAGGCCGATCAGCTTGAGCAAACGCGCTATACAGCGGAAAGCTGGCAGCACATGGCGGCTGTGCGCGCTCAGTCGCTCGCCGTTTATCACGCCGCCGACGATCAAACGACGCAGACGGAGATCAACAACGCTGCCGCACAGCTCACCGCCGCCATTCGCGCGCTCGTGCTCGTGCAGAACGTCGTGTCCGTTACGCTCACGGTCAACGGCGCGGATATCGGCAGCACCTATACCGTTGCCGTCAGCGGCGATGATGCGCAGGTGGATCTGGATTATCGCCTCAGCCCGACCGACACCACCCTCGGTACGGTGCGCTTTTCTTCCGACACGGCCGCGATCACCGTTTCGGATCACGGTGTGTGCACTCCTGCGCAGGGAACGCCCTGCTTTGGCGTTATCACCGTTACCGCGACCGACTATCGCGGCAATACCGTTACAGACAGCGTGCGGCTGAGCTTTGCCGCGCGCCCCGCAGCCGGCGTGTCGATCACGCCTTCGGCCTATACCGCCGCTTCCGTTGACGCGCCGCCGATCACGCTGCACGCTGCCGTTCTTGACGCCGACGGTCAGGCGGCCAGCATTCAGAACGTGCGCTGGGCCAGCGAAAGCCTGATCGTTGCGGTTTCCGACGACGGAACGCTGCGCTTTCTCGACAGCGGCGTTGCCACTGTAACGGCCTGCAGCGTCGACGGCGATTT
>CADBPL010000254.1 GCA_902796535.1 Oscillospiraceae bacterium | reverse complement strand
GCGGATCCGCTCTTTTCCGATCTCTTTATCGAAAACCTGACGCTGAAAGAAAACAGCAGCCCGATTTCAGAACGCCCTGTTTAAAAAACAGGGTGTTCTTTTTTTCGTGGAAAGCGCCTATGTTCCCTGAGTTTTTTCTGCTTTTTTACTGTAAATACTTGAGAATTCTGTTAAAATGTGCTATAATTCGACGCGTAACGGAGGTGCTTTTATGAATTATGTCTTTTTAGCAGTCTTTCTTCTCTCGACCGTTATCCACCTGTACGCTTCTCTCAAAAAAAACACCAGGCTCAGGAACATCACCAAGCCCTTTATCCTGCTGGCGCTGCTTGGCTTTTATGTGCTCACGACCGACGCGCTGTCCATTGCCGTCATATTTGCCCTGATCTTCAGCTGGATCGGCGACGTTCTGCTGATCCCGCCGGGCGTCAAATGGTTCACGGCCGGCGGCATCTCCTTTATGATCAGTCACGCGTTCTTTGTGGCCGGTTATTGGCGGGACGTTGTTTTTGCCGCCATCCCGATCTGGCTGATCGTTGTGCTCGCCGTGTTCTTCGGGGTCATGGTCGTGATCATTTTTTCAAAGCTGAAGCCATATCTGTTAAAACCGCTCCTCCCGCCCATGGCGCTCTATCTGCTCATCAACGGCACCATGAACTGCTTTGCCATTTTCCGCTGCGTGAGCAACCCCTGCGCCGCCACCGTCACCACGCTGATCGGCGCCGCCCTGTTTTTTATTTCCGACACGTCCCTGTTTTTTGTCCGGTTCAAAAAAGACGGTCGGCTGAAAACACATTTTATTGTGATGCTTACCTACTCGGTCGGTGAATTCCTGATCGTGTTGGGCCTTATCTAAGCAACCGCCGATTCGATCGGGGTAGGCAGATAATACTATTGATTCCATTATAACGGAGGTGCAGCATGAAATATTATCTTTACAATTCTCTGGCCAACAACGGCATCCGGCCGAAGGTGGCCGCAGGCACGGAACTGGTGAATGCAGTCGGTCTGGATTATCCGGCGTATCTGAGCGGTCTCAAGCCGGAGGATGAAGTCGTCCTCATCGGCGGCGACGGCACCCTGAATTACTTTATCAACGCGGTCAAGGACGTGGAGATCAAAAACAACGTCTACCTGCTGGGCTGCGGCACCGGCAACGATTTTCTGGCGGATATCGGCAGGCAGCCGGGCGAAGAGGTTTTGATCAACCGGTATCTGACCGGGCTGCCCACGGTGCGGGTCAACGGCCTTGAAAAGCGGTTCCTCAACAACATGGGCTTCGGCATCGACGGCTACTGCTGCGAGGTGGCCGATCAAATCAAAGCAAAAAAGCCGCAGGAAAAAATCAATTATTCCGGCATCGCCATCAAGGGGCTGCTGTTCCATTTCAAGCCCTGTCACGCGGTGATCACGGTCGACGGCGTGCAGCACGAATTCGACGACGTATGGATCGCGCCAACGATGAAGGGCAGGTTTTACGGCGGCGGCATGAAAATGGCGCCGGAGCAGGATCGTTCTTCCGGCAAGCTGACGGTCGTGGTCTATCACAGCCGTTCCAAATTCAAGGCGCTCCTGTCGTTCCCGTCCATCTTCAAGGGCGAACACGTTGCGAAAAAGGATATCGTCAGCCTGTTCACCGGCAACGAGATCACGGTGCGCTTCTCCCGCCCCTGCGCAGCGCAGATCGACGGTGAAACGGTGCTCAACGTCACCGAATATACCGCCGTTCAGCCGAAATAAGAAAACCGAAAAGCAGCGGCTCTGCGAGTCCGGATCGGAACTCGCAGAGCCGTTTTTTCTTTTTCTGCCTGTTTATCGCGTCTGCCGGGGGAACCGGATCGAAACCCATCCGCCGAAGAGGCGGCGGATAAACCGGACGATCTGTTCCGTCACCTGACGGAGCTGAACAAGGAACGGCAGCTTTTCATTTTGAGCGGGCAAAAACGCGCTGCCGTCGGGCATATCGTCATCCACCGAGAACATTTCGATGATCGGCCGCGACAAGGAACGGCAGCGACGCCTGCGCAGCCGCGCCGAGAAGCGGGAACGAAGTGAAAACGACCAAAACGCCAAGAAGGATGCAGATTGCTTTTTTCATGATCGCCATGCGACTCTTCCATGCGCGCAAAAAAGATCAAACTCGCTTTTGCGCCCGAATCGCGCCCCCTTTTCGTTTTTCATTCTGATCCGACGGCGGAATGCCCGGTTCGGTTTACGATCGCTTCAACCTTCTCTCGCTGCAGATACAGCGTGCAGCCGCCAACGTGATCGTCCTTGAGCAGCCCTTCGGTCCGGAGGGCGCGGAACAGCGGCGAACGCAGTGCCTCCCGCAAAGAGGTATCGCGCACATTGCTGTCGGAATACGGCGAAAACGGGCAGGGCTCCGCGCCGCCGTGGGAATTGATGTGGAAGAAGCCTCTGCCTGCGGCAACACAGCCGCCGGAGCTTTT
>CADBPL010000253.1 GCA_902796535.1 Oscillospiraceae bacterium | reverse complement strand
TACACCAAGTATTGCCTGCGTTTTTTGTTTCATCTGACGAAAAATCCTCTCGCCAATCTGCACACCCCGATTTAATCAGCGGTTACCTTGCCCGTCATACAGCCCGCGTTAGCCGCGGCAGCTGAAAGGCTGACCGAGTCAAACCTGTGCCATAATGGAGGTCATTGATGTACCCAATGATTGGAAAAACCGTGCGGGGGATCGTAGATCGTCCGCTTGGCAGTTGTCACCCCCGCTATTCTGAAATGGTTTATCCCGTGAATTATGGTTATGTTTCCGGGGTGATTGGGGGCGACGGAGAAGAACAGGACGTTTATGTACTGGGCGCGGACAAACCGTTGACGCATTTTGAAGGAACCGTGATCGCTGTTTATCATCGTCTGAATGACAATGAGGATAAGTGGATCGTTTCGCTGGATGGCAGTAACTGGTCCGACGAGGCGATCCTGAAGGCGATCCGGTTTCAGGAACAGTATTTTGAAGGTAAGCTCATTCGATCATGAGCAGACGGAACTGAAAATCCGGGAGGATCAAACCATGGATCAAACAATTGAACAACGTGCAGAACAAATGCTCAGGCAGATGACGCTGGAAGAAAAAATCTATCAGGTCACGGCCGAAATGCTTTTTAACGTGGACGAAACTTATGAAAAAAAGCGCGACCCGCTGCACGGCAGCTATCGCAACCCGGGTCACTTTATGCACTATCGCCGCGAAACTCCGGCCGCCCCTTCACAGGTCGCGGCGCAGATCAACGAGGATATGCGCCGCTCGATCGAAGCGCAGCCGCACCGTATACCGCCCATCGAAAACGGCGAGGCGCTGCACGGCGCGCAGTGGGGGATGGGCACGAATTTTCCGCAGCCCATCGCGCTGGCGTCGTCGTTTGATCCGGCGCTGGTGGAGCGTGTCGGCAGCGTCATCGGCGCGGAATGCGCCGCAGTCGGCGTGCGGCAGGTGTTTTCTCCTGTGGTCAATCTGGCGCGCGATTGCCGCTGGGGGCGCACGGTGGAGACCTTCGGCGAGGACGTGCGGCTTTCAGGGGATCTGGGCGCTGCCATGTGCCGCGGCCTGCAAAACAACGGTGTGATCGCAACCCCGAAGCATTTTGCCGACAATTACGCGGCGGGCGGCCGCGATTCCAATTATTCCGAAACGAGCGAGCGCACCATGCGCGAGGTGTTTTTGCCGCCCTTCAAGGCCTGCTTTGACGCGGGCGCCCAATCCGTCATGGCGGCTTACAACGCGTGGGAGGGCGTGCCCTGTTCTGCCAATGAGAGGCTGCTGACCGACATTCTGCGCGAGGAATGGGGCTTTGACGGCTTTGTGGTATCGGATTATTCCGGCGTGCAGGGCATTCAAACGGCGCACCGCTGCGCCGGTTCCGAAGCGCAGGCGGCGGCAATGGCGCTGAAAGCAGGGCTGGATGTGATTTTGCCCTTTAACAGCTTTTCCACCGTCAAGGAGGCGCTTGACAAGGGCTATCTGACCGAGGCGGAGCTGGATTGCAACGTGCTGCGCCTGATAAAAGCAAAGCTGAAGCTCGGTTTGTTTGAGAAACCGTTCTGCGACCCGGACGCCGCCGATGCGCTCGTGCGCTGCGAAGCGCATAAACAGCTGGCGCTGGAGGCGGCGCGGGAAACGATCGTTTTGCTGAAGAATGAAGGCGTGCTGCCGCTGGCGCGCGCCGCTGTCCGGCGCGTCGGCGTGTTTGGCCAAAGCGCCAACCTCATCCCCATCGGCTCCAACTATTCAGGCCCCTATGGAACGCCGTGGCAGGGGGAGGATGCGCCGACGCCGCTGGAAGCGCTGAAAGCGTATTTCGACAGCGACGCGGAAGTGATTTTCGGCGAAAGCGAAGAGATCGAAACAATCGCGCCCACCTGCGACGTCAACCTCTATTTTACCGCCATTGTGGAGGGCGAGGGGAGTGACCGCAGCGATCTGCGCCTGCCTTCGGTGACGGTTCACAAAAACCGGCCGCAGGAGGGCGGCCTGATCGTGGATGAGGCGACGCAGGAGATCCAAGACGATCAGGAGGCCTCCATTCAGCGCCTGTGCGCCATCGACCCGAACGCGGTCATCCTATTACAAAACGGGGCGCCGATCGATATGACGGCGTGGATCGGTCAGGCAAAAGCCGTGATCGAATCGTGGTATGCCGGGGAACAGGGCGCCCGGGCGCTGACGGAAATTCTGTTTGGTGAAACGAACCCGTCGGCGAAGCTGCCCATCACCATCCCCAAAAGCGTAGGGCAGCTGCCTTTGTTTTACGCCCACAAGCCCTCCGGCCGCGGCTACGCCTATTGCGACAACGACGGCAAACCGCTCTATCCCTTCGGCTTCGGTCTGAGCTACACGACCTTTGCGCTGTCAAACGCCGAAATGCGTGTGGCGCAGGGCGGCGCAGACGTTGCTTGTGACGTGACCAACACCGGCGAGCGGGCGGGCACACAGGTGGTGCAGCTCTATCTCGGTTCGCATGACTGCGAGGTCGTGCGCCCGGTGAAGGAGCTGAAGGCCTATACCCGCGTTTCGTTGGCGGCGGGTGAAACCAGGCGTGTATCGCTCCGGCTGGACAGCGACGCGTTTTGCTATTATGACCGTAAGCTGCAATACGGGCTGCATGACGGGGCGCATACGCTCCTGCTCGGCACGTCGTCGGAGGAGATCGCCTTCTCATTTGAAGTGACGGTGCGCGCCGGTCAGCTCCTGCGGAGCGATCTATAATGCTTTTTGCTTGATAAACAAAGAATTGCTGATCTCATCACACAGCATCTGCCGGCACAGGACGATCCCTGCGGATCCCCTGTGCCGGTTGTCTTGCAGAGAATAATTAAACAGATACCGACAAGAATTACTGAGAAAAGATTGACAAGCCTATACTGTTAACGGTATAATGAATTAGATTATCATAGGGGGCGTATGCGCATTGGAAAAGGGCGCCAACAACAGCAAGCGCAGGCTGCTTGCGCTCGCCGCGTTTTTTAAGGAATACACCGACGAGGAGCACACGTTTTCTGCTGTTGAGATCTGCGACTATCTGGCGCAGCAGGGGATCGTTGCCGAACGCAAGGCGATCTATTCCGATATTGAGGCGCTGCGCGAATCCGGCTACGATATTCTCTGTTCCCGGGGCAGCAGCAAGGGCTTTTTTCTGGCCAGCCGGGAATTTCAGGAGGCGGAGGCACGGCTGATGATCGACGCGGTGCAGACTGCCCGCTTCATCACGGCCAAAAAAAGCAACGAGCTGGTGCAAAAAATCTGCGGCCTGCTCAGCAAGCCGGTCGCCGAAAAAATGCTCGACAAGGTCTATATCCATTCCGCCAACAAGGGCAGGAATGAAGAGGTATACTACAACATCGACCTGCTCTACCGCGCGATCTGCGACAAAAAGCAGGTGAGCTTTTTCTACTACCACCACTATGTGGCGAAGGATCTGTCGATCAAAATCACGGAACGTTCCTTTGCCGTGAGCCCCTATGCGCTGATCTGGTCAAACGACCATTATTATCTCATCAGCAACAACAACCGCTACAACAACCTGATGCACACACGCATCGACCGCATCAAAAAGGTGAAGATCCTCGACCGGCCGGCGCGGCCGTTTGCCGAGGTGTGCGAATATGAAGACACCTTTGATTCCGCAGATTACGAACAAAAGCTATTCAATATGTTTTCCGGCGTCGAGCAGCGGGTCACCATGCGCTGCGCCAATTCGATTCTGGAAGAGATCCTTGACCGCTTTGGCAACGATACGGCGATCGTTTCGCGCAACGCCGATAATTTCACTGTTTCCGTCAACGTCATCACCGGCGAGGGCTTTATTTCCTGGGTGATGCAGTACGGCGGCCGCATTGAGATCCTGGCGCCGCAGGAACTGCGGGAATCGGTCTGCCGCCGGGTGGAAAGCCTGCTTTGTCAATATCAGGATTAAGGCAATCATGCACCATCAATAAATACCCGAAAGGGGGTGAATAGCACAGTATGCAATATGTGATTCTGGACCTGGAATGGAACAACGTTTACGGCCGTAAGATTCACGGGTTTATCAACGAGATCATCGAGATCGGCGCTGTGAAGCTCAACGGGCGGCTGGAAGAGGTCGACACATTTTCCAGCTTCATTCGTCCGAGCATCGGCAAACGCCTGCGAGGCAGCGTCAAAAAGCTGACGAACATCACCAACGACGACGTGCAGGGCGGCGAACCGTTCACCTACGTGTTTTCCACACTGCGAAAATGGATCGGGTCGGAGCCGACGGTGCTGCTCAGCTGGGGCAACGGCGATATCCGGGTGCTGATCGAAAACTACAAATACCTCAACGGGATCACCTATATTCCCTTTTTGTCGAATTACGTTGACTTGCAGCCCTTTGTGCAGCGCAAGCTCCAAACCGACAAAGGGCAGCAGATCGGGCTCAGCCGCGCGGCGGAGCTGCTGGGCATCGATGCGGACGCGTATTCTCACCACCGTGCGCTGGCCGACAGCGAATTGAGCGCGGAATGCTTCCGCAAGGTGTTTGATTTTGACGATCTGCAGGAATATGTTCAAACCTGCGGCACCGATTTTTACGCCAAGCTCGCATTCAAGCCGCACCCGATCAGCAACATCAGAAACCCGTTGATCGACAAAAAACAGTTGGCTTATCAATGCCCCAAATGCGGCGTCAACGCCGTGCGCAGAACGGAATGGAAATATTCCAACCGCTTTTTCCGCGCCGTTTTTGAGTGCCCCACCTGTCATACGCAAACCAAAGTCTCCGTGCGGTTCATGCGCATGTATGACCATATCGACGTTAAGAAAACCGCAGCTGAAATCGTACCGCAGCAGGCGGAATAAAAAGCTTAAACGGCTGCTCTATGTCCACAACATTTGTGCGGGCGTAGAGCAGCCGTTTCCGTTATTTTTGAATTGTTTTAACTGATCCGCAGAATCAGAATGACCGCGGCGCACTGCAAAAGAATGAGCAGCGGCAGGCCGAGCATAAACTTGAGGTGGCGGGTCTTGTGGCGGATGAGCAGCATCGTCAGCAGCATGGCCGGCGCGCCGCCGAGTGCGCCGAGCAGGAGCAGCGTGCGTTCCGGTATGCGCCAGGCGTGGCGCCGCGCGGCGATTTTGTCGAGCACCGTGATCAGCACGGAACCGACGGAGACCGCCGCAGAATAAATGAGGGCTGCTGGTACGACCGGTTTCATGCGCTCTCTCCTTTTTCATGCAGGCAACGCCCCGATTGTGCGGCGCTGCCCTGACGCTGATCATCGGCTCTGCCCGGATCGTAACCATTTTAACCGCAAAACCGCGCTGTGTCAATCCTTCGTGCGGTATTGTTTAAAGGAAGATCGCAGATGAAAAGAATCATGATTTTGCTGTTGACCCTGCTGCTGCTGGGCGGCTGTGCTTCGGCAGCGAAAGAACCAACAGACAAAGAGGCGCCGGAAACGACCGCGATGCCTGCGGCGTCGACCGAACCGATCCATGCGGTTTGGCTGACCTGTTATGAACTCAGCGCCATGCTCAAAGAGCCGGGCGAGGCAGTGTTTCGCGCCAAGTTTGAACAGGTGGCCGAGCGCTGCGCGGCGAAGGGCGTCAACACGCTGTTTGTGCAGGTGCGCCCGTTCTGCGACGCGTTTTATCCCTCCGAGCTTTTTGACTGGTCCGTTTTGTGTGTGGATAAGAACAAGAAGACCCCGCGCTTTGACCCGCTGGCGGTCATGGTCGAAACGGCGCATCGGCAGGGGCTTTGGCTCCACGCGTGGGTCAATCCCTACCGTGTTTCCTATTCGTCGCTCGAAGCGCTGCCCGAGCGGCTGACCGCCTATCAGGCCTGCGTCGGCCAAACCGAAAGCGGCACATATTTTGACCCGTCCCGGGCGGCTGTCCGGTCGCTGGTTCTGGATGGCATGAAAGAGAT
>CADBPL010000252.1 GCA_902796535.1 Oscillospiraceae bacterium | reverse complement strand
GTTCTGACGATCGTCGGCTGCGCGCTGGCGCTGTTTGCCGCGTTCACGGTTTCGGATTACGTGGCGGTCAAGGAATTCCATCAGGTGCCGCGGTTCCGGTACGCAACGATCTACACCTCGGGCGAGTCGCATCAGCTCGTACACAAAACGCTGTTTTTTACGGTCGTTCAGAAAAACCCCGGCACGGAAAACGAAGAGGTTTATATCGTCAAATAAGACGGTTCAACATTCGCTGCGATCCCATGGAAACGGGTCGGCGTGAGGCAAGGGGAACAAAATCACAGTGCAGACAAGGGTTGGTCACGGACACTGTCTTTAACAAAAGGAAGAGGAGAAAAAGCGATGAAGCTGCCGCTGAAAATAAAAGCAATTCTGATGATCGTGATGATCAGTCTGCTGATCGGGGTGGCAGGCATCATTGTTTACAATCAGGGAATGAACCGCCTGATGCTGGCGGAATACGAAACGCATTCTCAGGACATTACCAAAGCGCTGGCTGAAGTTCTGGACGCCGATCAGGTCAGGACGCTGCGCGACGACGTTTGTGAAATCTATGAAAAGGAAGATCACGTCGTTTTGAGCGATCAGTGGGGAACGCCGGAATTTGAGGCGTATCTCTCTCATTACAGCGCGATCGAACGCTCGGAAGCGTTTCTTTCTCTGCGCCAGCAGCTGCGCCGGGTGCAGGACGTGATCGACGTGGACTGCCTTTATATCATCTGGTTCGACGTGCCTGAAAGACGGTATATCTATCTGGTTGACGGCGCTTATGAGGACGCCTGCCCGCCCGGCTGCGTCGACCCGCTTTTCACAGACGACCTGACCTATCTGGATAATCTGGAAGAAGGCTGCCGCCCCAACGTGTCGCACACGCCGGAATACGGCTATCTGATGACAACGGCGTCGCCGATTCGCACGGCGGACGGCGAGATCGTCGGCTTTGCCGCCGTGGATCTTTCGATGAACGAGCTCGTCAAGCAGGAGCGCGGCCTTACCAAAACGCTGCTGCTGGTGTTCATCATCATTACGGTGCTGATTTGCCTGATCGGAATTATTGTCGTTGACCGCACCATGGTTCGCCACATCAACAAGCTCTCTGAAACAGCGGAAAAGTATTCCGCCCATGACCTGAATTTTACCAAGATCAGTATTCGTACCGGCGACGAAATCGAAAAGCTTGCCGATTCCATCAAACGAATGGAGCAGGATATCAAGGATTATTACAACAATCTTCTGAAAACAAAAAACGATTTGGAAGAAGCAAGGGAGGACGCCGAAACCTTTAAACGCGAGGCCAATATTGATCCGCTGACCGGCCTGCGCAACAAACGGGCTTACGATTTTGCCGTGGCCGAGCTGGACAAAGGCAACGACCCTTATGCGATCATGGTGTTTGACCTGAACGATCTGAAAACAATCAACGACCGCTACGGGCACGATAAGGGCAGCATTGCCATTCAGATTCTGACGGGATTGATTTGCGACATATTCACTCATTCTCCGGTCTTCCGCATCGGCGGGGATGAATTCGTCGTGATCCTGACCAAAAGAGATTTTGAAGCCCGCGAAAGCCTGATCGGGCAATTCCGCGACGAGCTCAGAAAAATGAAGGAAAACAGCAAGCTGAAGCCCTGGGAAAAACCGACCGCCGCCTGCGGCTGCGCCGTATATGACGAACAGAAGGATAACGGCGCCGCAAGCGTTTTCAAACGCGCTGACAAAAACATGTATAAAGATAAAAAGAAAATGAAGGGAACGAACCCGGCAAAGCGATGACGGATTCCCTTTCCGAAGTTCCCTGCTTAACACTGAAAAGAAAGACGGTTGGCTATGACGGTTAAGAATGATTACGGCAGCCATGTTTTCATCACCGGCGCGTCGTCCGGCATCGGGCAGGCGTGCGCGCTGCTGTTTGCGCAGCACGGCTTTACGGTCACCGGCGTTTCGCGCCGCACCGAGGAAAAGACGGAACGCTTTGACTCAGGCGGGAGCCTGACGCTCCGAAAGCTCGATGTGACGGATGAAAAAGCGGTTCGTGCGTTCGTGCAAAGCCTGCCGCAAGTGGATATTGCGATCCTGTGCGCCGGTATGGGCGTGGCTGGGCCGGCGGAAACGACGCCGTCCGAAATGACAAGAAAGCAGATGGAGGTCAACTACTTCGGCACGCTCAACGCCGCGCAGCCGTGCCTGACGAGAATGCGCGAGCAAAAAAGAGGGCTGCTGCTTGTCATCGGCTCCATCGCAGGGCGGGTCTCCATCCCGATGCAAAGCCAGTATTCCGCCAGCAAATACGCGCTCGAGGCGTTCACCGACGCGGTGCGCATGGAAATGAAGCCGCACGGCGTGCGGGCGTGCATCATCGAACCGGGCGACACCAAAACGGGCTTCACCGCCGCAAGAGAAGTGCAAAACGAAAACGGCCTGACCGAACGGGATCAGACCGTACTGCAAGACAGCGTGGCCAAGATGGCGGCGGACGAACAAAACGGCCGCTCCCCCCTCAGCGTAGCCAGGGCGGCGCTGGCGCTGACCAAAAAGAAAAACCCGCCTGCCAGAGTGCCGGTCGGGTTGGAATACAAAGCGCTCATGCTGATGCTGCGGCTCATGCCGGACAGGGGAAAAGAAGCCATCCTCAGCAGTCTCTATTTGCCCAAGCGGTAAAAAGCCGTTTTTCGCTCAGGAATCCCAATCTTAAAAACAGGAATCAGCTTATTGATTCTTTTATTGATTCTATATAAGAAAGGAACATATGCTATGGGAAAGAATATCATCGTTGCGGGAGCCGGCCACGGCGGATTGGCCGCCGCGTATCACCTTGCCAAAAGCGGCCATAACGTGACCGTTTATGAGCGCGCCGCACAGGAAGGCGAGCTTGGCTATGAGTGGGAGGATTTCTTTGACGCGCGCACGTTTGAAGAGGCAGAGCTCCCCGCGCCCGAAACGGGCATGATCCCCAAGGTGCCGATCTCCTTTTACGGGCCGGACCCCGACGTTGAACCCATTCGCCAGACGTTTGAATCGGGCGAGGTCGAAATGCACATGAATCGCAAAGAGCTGTACGTCCACCTGCTTCGCATCGCGCGGGACGTCGGCGTGCAGTTTGTTTTCGGCTGCACGATCTATATGCCGCTCCTGCTGGGCAACCGCGTTGTGGGCATCAAAACCTCTTTGGGCGATTTCACCGGCGATCTGGTGATCGACGCCTGCGGCGTGGATTCCCCCCTGCGCGCCAATCTCCCCGACTACCTCGGCATTCAGAAAACCCTGAAAAAATACGAATACATTTACGCCTACCGCGCCTATTATAACCGGCTGGAAGGGTTTGAAGACGTCCGGAACGAATACAAAACCTATTTTGTGGACGACGGCAGAACCGGCACGACCTGGGTCGTCACAACGGAAAACACCGTCGATCTGCTGATCGCGCGCTTTGAGCCGTTCGGTCAGGAGGAGATCGACCGCATGTACAAAATCTTCAAAGCCGATAACCCGCATCTGGGCGACACGCTTCTGCTCGGCGGTCAGATCACCAAAATCCCGCTGCGCCGCCCGCTGGCGGTGTTGGTGGCCGACGGATATGCCGCCATCGGCGACAGCGCCTGCATGACCGTGCCGATCGCCGGGTCCGGCATTGCCAACAGCATTCGCGCGGGCAAGCTCCTTGCCGACGCCGTGCTCTCCGACCACAACGAGGAATACAGCGCGATCACCCTGTGGAAATACCAGTTGTCGTTTTTTGACAAAATCGGCGGCTCCATGGGCATGATCGACGTGGGCAAGAATCTGCTCCTCGATCTGAAAAAGGAAGATTTTGAGTTCTTCTTCAAGTACAAGATCCTCACCTCCGAGGATATTTCCTTCAACACCAATGAAACGTCGGCCAAAGCGATGTTCTCTCACTTCACCCCGTCCGTGATCGTGGACCGCATGAAAAAAATCGGCGCCAACCGCGCGCTGATCCGGCGCATCGGCGGCCTTGCCACCCGCGCCGGCAGACTGAAGCTGACGCTGGCGCGTCTTCCCGACCAATATGACCGTGAAGAAGTGGTCAATTGGGCGAAAAAATACGACCGC
>CADBPL010000251.1 GCA_902796535.1 Oscillospiraceae bacterium | reverse complement strand
TGCCCGCGCGGTGCTTGAGATCATTCCGCACATCGGCTTCAAGCCCGATATCATCCACTGCAACGACTGGCAGACGGCGCTCACGCCGCTGTATTATTCCGTGTTTTACGCCGATCGCCCCGAATACAGCAACATCAAAACGGTGTTCACCATCCACAACATTCAGTATCAGGGCGTTTACGGCATGGAGCTCATCGGCGACGTGCTCGGCCTGCCGCAGGACGCGGAGCATCTGGTGGAATACAACGGCTGCGTGAACCTGATGAAGGGCGCGATCGAAACGGCCAACGTGGTCACTACCGTCAGCCCCAGCTACGCCAACGAAATTCTCGACCCGTGGTTCAGCCACGGGCTGGACAACATTCTGGAGCAGCGCCGCTTTAAGCTGACCGGCATCCTCAACGGCATCGACGTGGTCAATTACGACCCGGCAACCGACCCGAATATCCCCTACCCCTATTCGGCGGCCGATTTTGCCGACAAGGCCAAGGACAAGGCTGCGCTGCAGGAGCGCTTCAACCTGCCGCAGCGGCCCGATACGCCGGTCATCGGCGTGGTCAGCCGTCTGGTTTCGCACAAGGGCTTCGATCTGGTGAAGGCTGTGCTTGACGAGCTGCTCGCCACCGAGGATGTTCAACTGACCGTGCTCGGCTCGGGCGACTGGCAGTATGAGAGCTTTTTCAACGAAATGGCCGCGCGTTATCCGCAAAAATGCGGCGTTTACATCGGCTTCGTGCCGGAGCTGGCGCGCAAGATCTACGCCGGCAGCGATCTGTTCCTCATGCCGTCCAAGAGCGAGCCCTGCGGGCTTTCCCAGATGGTGGCGCTGCGCTACGGCTCCATCCCGATCGTGCGCGAAACCGGCGGGCTGCGCGATTCCATCCACGACAGCGGCGACGGTCTGGGCAACGGCTTCACCTTTACCCGCTATAACGCCCACGACATGCTGTACACCATCCGCCGCGCGCTTGAGGGCTACAAAAACCGCGAGGGCTGGCAGATGCTCGTAAAGCGCGCGATGGAATGCGACAACAGCTGGGCAAGCTCGGCCGGCGAATACATCCGCCTTTATAAAAATCTGCTGAAATAAACGGGCTGCGGCGTTGCGCAAAAAACAAAAAGCAGGCATAAACAGCCATAAACAGGGAAACAGGGCGGCAGAAATCATCTGCGCCCTGCTTCCCAGTGCTGTTTGGACGGGCTGCGGACGCAGCCCGATCGTTGTTTTATGTTTTCGGCGTTTTCCGCCTTTGGCCAGAAGCCGCCGTTCTCCCTGCCCTACCCGATCTTTTTGAAGCTTGGGCTTGTGCTCAGGTGTTTTTTTACAATATCGCAAACATACGATTCCACGCTTTCCATAAGGATATCCATGAACCGCGGCAGCGCCTCCATGGTGATATTGAAATCATAAGAAAGCGCCGGCCGGCTGTGGAACATACTGTTCATGATCCCGTCCACCATTTGCTGAAACACCTGATCGTCATAACGGCAGCGGTAGTTGAGCAGCTCGGGATTAAGACGGCCGGAATTGAGCGCCGTGATCAGAATTTTGTATTCCGTCATGGCGTAGGTCCAAAGCATTTTGTTGCCCAGAATGCGGTCGTTCACCACAAACTTTTCACTCATGTAGCTCGCGCACAGCAGCACGGTCTGCATATCCAGCTCTTTGATGTGTTCAATGTTGTTGACCGTTTCCGGGTTTTCAAAATTAAAGCGCAGGCCGTATTTGCTGTTTTGCCGCCCCAGCAGGTAGTCGGTGGTCACGTTATAGAATTCCGCGCATTTCAGCACAAAATCCAGCCCGCACTCTCTCACGCCCTTTTCGTAGTGAGACAGCAGCGCCTGTGAAATGCCCAGGCTGAGCGCCACCTCTTTCTGGCTCATGCCGCGCTCCTTGCGCAGGGACGTGATGCGCGCGGCGAATACGGTTGACATAGGGAACACCTCACAGATAACAGTTGTTGTTGCAAAAGAATACAGAGAGTATAACAGCAACCGCGATTTCTGTCAAGTCTAAGTAACCGCTGATTAAATCGCGGTGTGCAGATTGGCGAGAGGATTTTTCGTCAGATGAAACAAAAAACGCAGGCAATACTTGG
>CADBPL010000250.1 GCA_902796535.1 Oscillospiraceae bacterium | reverse complement strand
CGTGTGAACGATCCCTTTCCGTTCCCTTCTGCGCTTGCTTTGCGCAGGAGGGAGCTTTTATTATCATTCCGGAAAGATACGGCGGGAGCCGTTTAAGCCTCGTTCAGGTGCGCGGATCGCGCGGGATGGCGGGATCGGGCGCAAGCAGGGCGCGTGTTTAAATTTTTTCGTGTTTTGATAGTGACAAAAGCGTATAAAAGTATTATAATAACTTAATGATCAGAATGGGATTTTGTTTTTCTGTTACAGGAGGCCGCTATGACAAAACTTATTTCAATTCTTTTGGCGATCGTGACCGCTTTCAGCAGCTTTGGTTCCGGCCTTGCGGCCGAGGCGCTGCGCGCCGTTGACCTTCAGCTGGGCTTATCCCTGTGCGACCACAGCGAGTTTTTGAAGGACCTGACCGACCGGGACGTTTCGCAGTTTGACGATGCCACCGGCTACCTCAAAAACACGCTGCTGGTGTTCTTTGACGCAAAAGCCGATCTGTTCGACCGGATCAAAGCGGTCGGTCAATCGGGCGGCGTTGCCGTCGGCAGCCTGCGGGCGGCGCGGCTTTATGTGCTGCGCACGCAGAACTGCAGCTATGAACAGCTCACCGAAAAGGCCGAGGCGCTCACCGCCCTGCCCGGCGTTGCGTTTGCCTCCGTCTGCCCCGCCCATCATGTGCAGCCGCAGCAAACCCCCAACGACCCGTTTTCCGACGATCCCGCCATTCTGCAGTCGCTCTGGACCGAGCATCGTCCTTCGGGCAACAACTGGAACATGGAAGCCGTTAACGCGCGCCGCGCCTGGGGCTATGACGCCTATTACCAAAACATCAACATCGGCGTGGTCGACGCCGGGTTCCAAACCGATCACCCCGAGCTGGAGGGGCTCATCCGCTTCCCGTCCGCGTTTCTGGAGGGCTTCAACGAGCCGGACAGACACGGCAACCACGTTTGCGGCATCATTGCCGCCAAGGGCAACAACGGTCTGGGCGTGTGCGGCCTTTGCCAGCATTGCGCGCTGACCTGCGTGGACTGGAGCATTGCGGAGGAATCCTCGTGGATCAACGACGTTTCCATCTTTTTCGGCTTTGGCCAGGCGGTCAAGGCCGGGGCAAAGGTCATCAACTTTTCGGTCGGCGGCTCCGGCGCGCTCAAGGAAGACGAGTATCAATACCCGGATATTACCGTCAACCTCAGCGCCAGGCTCTATTCCTGCTACATGAGCGCGCTGCTGTTCAGCGGCTATGATTTTATCTGCGTGCAGTCCGCCGGCAACGGCAACGAGGAAGGCTATGCCGTTGACGCTGTGAACAACACCATGTTCTGCTCCATCACCGGGCGAAACGCCATTTCGCCCTTCCCGGGCGTCAGCGTGCAGAACCTGCTGGACCGCATCATTGTGGTGGGCAGCGCCCGGCTGCAGTCTAACGTATACGTTCAGGCGGCTTCCTCCAACGTGGGCGATCAGGTGAGCATTTGCGCCCCCGGCGCGAGCATTTTCAGCTGCGTTGATGAGAACGGCTTCGACTATATGTCCGGCACCTCCATGGCTGCGCCCCACGTAACGGCTGTTGCCGCCATGGTCTGGTCGGTGAACCCGGCGCTGCGCGCGGGCGAGGTGAAGCGCATCGTCTGCACCGGCACGAAGGACACGGTTGAAATCACCTCAAACCCCCACTTTAGCGACAAGGGCGTGAACTATAAAGAATACCCCATGGTCAACGCCGCGCTGGCGGTTGAAGCCGCGCTGAAAACGGTCGGCGGCGTGAGCACAACGCTCCCCTTTGCCGCGGATGCGAACAGCACCGTTGTGCTGACCGACTGGCAGGGCAGAACCTTTGAATTTGAAGCGGACGCGGCCGGCGCCACGAGCGTTGTGCTGCTGCCCGGCACCTACACCGCGACCTATGAGCTGATGCGGGTCCCGAGCAGCGCCACCTTCACGGTCGCCTGAAAAACATGAATCCACCACCGATTGAAAGGAGAGTGAAACGGTATGGAAATCGGATATACGGCTGCCGCGCTGATCGGTTCGGTGCTCGGCGGCAGCGCTCCGCTGCCGGCAGAGGCGCTCGATTATGACGCCCTTTACCGTTTCGCAAACGCGCACAGCGTCGTGCCGCTAATCGCCTACGCGCTGAAAAAGGCCGACCTGCTGCCGCCGGAACAGCGCAGCCGGTTCGCCAACGATCTGCACGTTGCCATGGCCATGGAGGCCACGCAGGAGTATTATTTGCAGAGCCTGTCCGAGGCGTTCCGCGAAAAGCAGATCAAATTCATGCCGCTCAAGGGCTGCGTGATGAAGCACCTTTACCCGCAGCCGTTTTTGCGCACGATGTGCGACGTCGACATTCAATACGACCCCGCGCGAAAAAAAGAAGTGCACGAGATCATGCTGGCCAAGGGGCTGTATTTTGAAGAGGCTTCCGGCACGGACGGGGTGAACGTTTCCTACCGCAAGCCGCCCTATCTCCACGTTGAAATGCACGGCGTGCTCATGGACGCCGACGTGCCGCTTTACCACAGCTATTTCGGGCAGTACTTTGAACGCACCGTGCCCAAAAACGGCAGCGAGGTGATGTTCGGCGACGAGGACTTTTTCGTTTTCATGACCGCGCACATGGCCAAGCATTATTTTTCCGCCGGCACCGGGCTGCGCTCTGTGGCCGATCTCTGGCTTTATTTAAAAAAGAAGCCGGAGCTGAACCGGGATTATATTTTTGACGAGCTGAAAAAAATAGAGCTGGATGAATTTCTCCGGATCATCCTCGGCGCGGCGGGCGTTTTGTTTGACGGCAAACCGGCGGACGAAACGCTGCAGGCCGTCTGCCGCTATATCTTTGACAGCCAGACCTACGGCACGACCGCGCACTACGCCACCCGGCAGGCCGATTCGTCGCACCGCAGCGACTATGTAAAAAAGCGCCTGTTCCCCGACGCGGAATTTATGGCGATCAACTATCCCGTTGTCAAAAAATGCCGGCTGCTTCTGCCGCTGTTCTGGCTGATCCGCCTGTTTTCCGTTGTGTTCACCGGGCGCGGCAAGCACAACGACGTGACCGCGGTGCTCTCCTCCTCCAGGCAAATGCTGGATGCGCGCACCATTCCCGGCAAGCCGGTCTCGATAGCCGATGAAAAATTTTACGTGAAGGATGACGCCGACGCGCTCGGCGGCAGCCGGAAAGGACATAACAGCAATGATCAAAAGAAAAAATGACATGAACACCACCGTCAAAGTGCATATGCGCGAGGGCGACGGTCAGGTTTTGGTGACCGATATGCTCAACAAGGGCGAATACAACGGCGCCGCCCGCCTGCTGGCCACGCTCACGCTTGAGCCCGGCTGCTCCATCGGCGAGCACGAGCACGTCAACGAAGAAGAAGTGTTCTACGTTGTCGAGGGCGAAGCCTCTTATTATGACAACGGCGAATGGGTCACGCTTTACCCGGGCGACAGCTGTGTTTGTCTGGGCGGGCAAAGGCATTCCATTGCCAACCGTTCCGACAAGACCCTTGTGGTCGTCGCCGTCATTCTGACCTATTGATAAACGAAAGGAAAACGACCGCCATGGAATGGACCGGATTAAACGAATTAAGAGAAAAATATCTGCGCTTTTTTGAATCGAAGGGTCACCTGCGCCTGCCGAGCTTTTCGCTCGTGCCGCAAAACGACCGCAGCCTGCTGCTCATCAACGCGGGTATGTCGCCCATGAAAAAATATTTCACCGGCGAGATCACGCCGCCCCGTGAGCGCGTGACCACCTGCCAGAAGTGCATCCGCACGCCCGACATTGAGCGCGTGGGCAAAACCGCGCGGCACGGCACCTATTTTGAAATGCTCGGCAACTTTTCGTTCGGCGATTATTTCAAGCGCGAGGCCATCGGCTGGGCGTATGAATTCTGCACCGACGTGATGCAGATGGATCTGAACCGCATCTACGTCAGCGTTTATCTGGACGACGACGAGGCGTATGACATCTGGACAAAAGAAATGGGCATTGCGCCCGACCACATGGTGCGCTTTGGCAAAGAGGATAATTTCTGGGAGCATGGCGCAGGCCCGTGCGGCCCGTGCTCCGAATTGTATTATGACCGCGGCGAGGAATTCGGCTGCGGCAGACCCGACTGCAAGGTCGGCTGCGAATGTGACCGCTACGTGGAATTCTGGAACCTCGTGTTCACCCAGTTTTCCAACGACGGGCAGGGCAACTACACCCCGCTGGCGCACCCCAACATCGACACCGGCATGGGGCTGGAGCGTCTGGCCTGCATCGCGCAGGGCGTGGACAACCTGTTTGAGGTCGACACCATTCAGAACATCATGAAGCACGTTTGCCGCGTGGCGAACGTCGCCTATCACACCGACAAGAAAAAAGACGTTTCGCTGCGCGTGATCACCGACCACATCCGTTCCACCACGTTCATGATCGGCGACGGCGTCATGCCCTCAAACGAGGGCCGCGGTTACGTGCTGCGCCGCCTGCTGCGCCGCGCCGCGCGCCACGGCCGCCTGCTGGGCATCGACCGCCCGTTTTTGGCCGAGGTTTGCGAAACCGTCATTCAGGAAAACAAAAACGCCTACCCCGAGCTGACGGCCAAGCACGACTTCATCGTCAAGGTGATCGCGCAGGAGGAAGAAAACTTCCTTCGCACCATCGACACCGGCCTGAACCTGCTGGAAGACATGATGAAAAACTGCGGCGACACCCTCAGCGGCGCCGACGCGTTCAAGCTGTCCGACACCTACGGGTTCCCGATCGACCTGACCGAAGAAATTCTGGCGGAGAAAAACATTGCCGTCGACATGGATGAATACCACCGTCTGGTGCAGGAACAGCGGGTCCGCGCCAGAGGCGCGCGCAAGGACGCGGGCGCCGAGGGCTGGAAAGACACGGGCGTGGTCACCAAGGGCCTGCCCAAGACCGATTTCGTCGGATACGACGCCATGGAAGCCGAGGCCGAGGTGATCTGCGTACTGGCCGACGGCGAGCGCGTGGAATTTGCCGAAAGCGGCAAGCCCGCCGCGCTGGTGCTCAACACCACGCCGTTTTACGGCGAAAGCGGCGGTCAGGTGGGCGACGTGGGCACGATCACCGGCGACGGCTGGCGGTTCGACGTGACCAACACCACCAAAACCAACGACGGCGTGTTCCTGCATTTCGGCGAGCTGACCGAGGGCGAAAGCCTGAAGGTGGGCGACAAGGCTGCCTGCGCCGTGGCGGTCGAAACCAGAAAAGCGATCATGCGCAACCACACGGCGGCGCATTTGCTGCAGGCCGCCCTGCGGCAAAAGCTTGGCAGCCACGTGGAGCAGGCGGGTCAGCTGGTCAGCGCCAAGTCGATGCGCTTCGATTTTTCGCACTTCTCCGCCCTCACCGCGGAAGAGCTCAGTGAAGTCGAAAAGCAGATCAACGACGTGATTTTGGCCGATCTCCCGGTGACCTCCACCGAAATGGGGCTGGAGGAAGCCAAGGCGATGGGCGCGATGGCGCTGTTCGGCGAAAAATATGCCGACCGCGTGCGCGTGGTCAAGGCGGGCGATTTTTCGCTGGAGCTGTGCGGCGGCACCCACGTGGATTCCACCGGCAAGCTGGGTCTGTTCAAGATCATTTCCGAATCCTCCGTGGCGGGCGGTGTGCGCCGCATCGAGGCGGTGACCGGCACGGGCGTGCTGGACTATATGGCGGGGCTCAACCGCCTGATCGCCGACACGGCGGCCGCCATGAAGCTGGGCAACGTGCATGAGCTGGCGCAGAAGGCGGCGGCCATGACGGCGGAGCTGAAAGAAAAAGAAAAAGAGATCGCCGCGCTTTCCGCGCAGCTCACTGAGCTGAAATCGGCCGATCTATTTGCCGACGCAAAGGCGGTCGGCGCGGTGCGGCTGGTGACGGCGGCGGTGGAAAACATGAACGCCGACGAACTGCGCGCGCTGGGCGACAAGGCCAAGGAGGCCGGTGACGACCTCGTGCTGGTGCTCACCTGCGTGAACAACGGCAAGGGCAACATTGCGGTTGCGGCGGGCAAGGCGGCTGTTGCGGCGGGCGCCAACGCCGGCAAGCTGGCCAAGGCTGTTGCGCAGCTGGCGGGCGGCAACGGCGGCGGCAAGCCCGATTTCGCCATGGCCGGCGCAAAAGAGATCGCCAAGCTGCCCGAGGCTCTGGCGGCGGCGGAAGGCCTGCTGGCGGAGATGCTGAAATAAGCCGATAGCGGATAGCGGATAGCTGATAGCAGTTTGGCTTTTAAGGCGAAAGGCGGAATTTGGGTTGAATTATGAATTAGGAATGATGAATGAGGAATTAAGGGCACCCGACAGATCGCTATTCGCTCAATAGGGCGAAGTTGTGGGTCGCTTCGCTCCGGATTATAAACAAAGCAAAAGTTCAATCAAGCCTGTGAACGCTGTGAAAGGCGCTCGCAGGTTTTTTTTGACGCGACAAAACAAAAGGTTTCGGTCAAACCTTTACAAAGGCTTGCGGATTCCAAGTAACCGCTGATTCAATCGGGGTGTGCAGATTGACGAGAGAATTTTTCGTCAGATGAAGCAAAAAACGCAGGCAATACTGGATGTATTAACGAGTATTTTTGCGAGTTCTGACGGAAAATAATCCGTCAAGATGCGTGCCTTCGATTGGATCATCGGTTACCCGGGCGGCGCCTTTGGTCGCGCGCCGCAGCGGGCGAAACCCCGGGCAACAAAAAGCGCAGGAGGGGAGCAGAAACAGTCCGGTGGACTGTTTCTGCGTGGGGAACCCT
>CADBPL010000249.1 GCA_902796535.1 Oscillospiraceae bacterium | reverse complement strand
CAAAGAGGGCTGCACCCTCACCGAGGATCAGGTCAAGGACGCGGTGATGAAAAACATGGCGCGGCACAAAACGCCGTCGCACGTGGCTTTCATCGACGAATTCCCCATGACCGCCAGCGGCAAGATCCAGAAATTCAAGCTGCGCGAACTGGCTGTTAAGATCTACCACTTAGAAGACGCTGCCGGCATTGAAACGGCGTAACGGAGGAAAACCATATGAAGTTGTCTTTTACTACCGCCGGCTGCCCCGGCTGGAGCTGGAATGAAATTTTTGCGATCACCAAGGATATCGGGTTTGACGGCGTGGAGATCCGCGGCGTGGGCGACGAGCTGTACGCGCCCTCCATCCCCGAATTCGGCGGCGATCAGCTCGAAAAAACCAAGGCCAGACTCGCCGAAGCGAACCTGACCGTTCCCGTGCTGGATTCTACCTGCGCTTTGGCCGTCGACGCCGTGAAAGAGGCGGCGATGATCGAGGCGAAGGCCTATATCAACCTGGCTGAAAAGCTCGGCGCGCCCTATGTGCGCGTGATGCCCACCGAAAAAGCGCACCCGACCCACGCCGATCTGGAGTTGTGTAAGCAGCAGTATGAAGCCGTTTGCGAATACGGCGCGGCAAAGGGCGTAACGCCCATCATGGAGACCAACGGCGTGCTGGCGGATTCGGCCATGATGCGCCGCTTCATGGACGGCGTCGAAAGCGAGAACAAGGGCGTTTTGTGGGATGTGCACCACCCCTACCGTTTCTTTGACGAAACGCCCGAGACCACCTTCCAAAACCTCGGTTCGCTCGTCAAGCACGTTCACGTGAAGGATTCGCTGAAGATCAACGGCGAGATCAAATACAAAATGATGGGCTATGGCGACGTGCCCGTGATGCAGGCGATGGATGAACTGAAAAAGAGCGGCTATGACGGCTTCATTTCGCTGGAATGGCTCAAGCGCTGGAACCCCGATTTGCAGGAGCCCGGCATCGTGTTTGCTCATTATAAGAGCTATATGGATTTCATCCTCTCGCAGACCCCCGCAGAATAAAGACAGTACCGCTTTTTTGAAGCACTTCTTCGGAAGTGCTTTTTTTATTCCCTGACCCGGACGCTGAGGCAGAACCGGCCGCCTGCGTCCGGCGCAATGCGATATTCTTTGCCGAGAAAACCGGGTGCGGCGCGGAAAAATGCCGCCGGTTCCCCGCACAGGCTGCCGCGCATGATCTCAATCTCAGCCTTGTCGCCGTTGAGCGGCAAAACGAATTGCGCCCGGCCGGCGAGGGCGGGGCTGACGCTGCCGCTCACGGTCAGCGAAGCCGGCGTCAGCCGGTATTCCAGCGAACAGGCGCCGTTGCCGGGCAGCGCCGCGCCGCTTTTATCACACAAAACGGCTTTGACCTGAACCTCTGCCCCGTCGGGACGCTCTTCTGCCGTCATTCGGGCAACAGCGCAAGAATGCTGCCCGTAGGACTTGCCCTGCCAAACAGCTTCAAGCCGCGGGCAGGCGCAGCGGTTTTGCTCAGGGCGAACGGGCAGCTGCTGGTTGTGCGGCTCCTTCAGGTTGTCGTCGACCTGACCGACCGCAACGAGCGCGCCCGCCGCTTTGTGCCACAACAGGCTGATGCTGCCGCCGGTGGCGTGGGCAGCGCCGGGATAAACAAAATCATACCCGCTCACGTCCATGCGCCAGCCGCCGGCAGCCAGCCGGTAAACGTCAAGCTCGGGGTAATATCGAATGCTCTCCGGGTCGTCGCCCGGCAGGGTGGCACGCGCAGGCTCCGCGGCGCCCGCGTCGAGGGCGGCGGCAAGCGCTTTGGCGTGGCAGAAGGTGTGGTGCACGCAAACGGGCTCGCCGTTTCGGGCGTAATCCGGCCCGCCGGTCAGCAGACCGCCGTGCGTGCACCGTTCGAGCAAGTTAAAATGGCGCATCGCCGCTTCGGCAAAAACGGGGTCGTCTTTGCCCAGTGCGAACAGCTCGGCCAGGCAGCCGTCCGCCGTGCGGCTGCCCCAATAGGTCCATTTGAAGGAACGGGTGCCCACGCTGTTGTCCCACGCGCCGTCGGGGAGCATCCATTCCAGCTGCGCCCGCCACAGCGCGCGGCACCGGGCCAGCATTTGCCCGTTGCCGGTCACGCTCGCGTAGCGGGTGAGCGCGGGGAGCGTTTCCTCCGCGTTGTAGCCGAAGTCGACGGCGCGGCAGCCCTTGGGCGAAACGGCGTCATTCGGTCGGCCTTCACCGTAGATCAGCCCGTTTTCGCTGACGTGCCCGAGGCAATAGGCGGCAAGCGTCTGAGCCGTTTCAAGGTAATCGCTTCTTGAAAAACAGGTGCCGGCCAGCGCTAAAGCGCAGGCATTGGCGGCGTAATAATTCAAATAGGCGGGCGTTTGCAGCGTCAGGTTCTGATGCAGCCATTCGCTCATTTCCGCCAGCCGTGTCTCCCATTCGGTTCTTTGCGCTTCGGTCAGCAGGCTGCCGTGGTTTTTCAGCGCGTCATGCAGCGCGATGGCCGCAAAAGCCGTCACGCCCTTCCAGTCGGATTTCAAGTCGTTGCGGCTGCCTCCGTCGGCGCTGCGCAGGTTCAGCCCCCAGCGGAACAGCCGCACGGCTGCATCCCGAAAGGCCATGTTCCCCGTGTGCGCGGCGGCGCACAGCAGCGGATAGACCGCCTCGTGGCAGCGGCCGTGGATCATGCCGCAGGCGGGGCAGAGCAGGCCGCCATGGAGCCGTTCGTCGGCCGGCAGATCGAGCTGCAGCCGCAGCAGCGCGCTGCACCATTCCGTCAGCAGCGCAAGCATCCGCCGTTCGGTTTTCGTGTTCATCCGCAAGCTCCCTCCGCGTTTTTCTGTAATAAGGCAACGCCGCATCATTCCGGTGCGCGGATTGCGCCGTAGAATTCTTCGTCAGCCTGCTCAAAAATTCCGCAGGAAGGCGTGCGCTGCGAATGGTGCGGTGCTGCCTTTATTATAACACGGCGGCGGATGTGATGCAATCACTTGCAAACGGCCGATTTTCTGATATAATGAACACAGTGACCTTGAAAAAGAAAGGACGGATGCCCGTGTCACGGCTCAGGGAGATGAAGGATCGCTTTTTTGCGCCGAATCCGAGTTTTACGCTGAAAGAGCAGCTGGGCTATTGCGGCGGCCTGTTCGGCAACAGCATGGGGCAGGACACGATCGGCACGTTTGCGGATAAGTTTTACCGCGGCTTTATGAAGATCAAGGCGGAGCACATGACGGTTTACAGCAACGTCGCGCTTGCGCTCGGGTTTCTGGTGGCTGCCGTTTCCGGTTATGTGCTCGACACGCCGGTTTCCCCCGGCAAAAGAACCCCGACCAAAATTATCACCGGCGCCGCGCCCATTCCGTTTGCGGTCACCTCGGTGCTGCTCTTTGTTGTGCCGACCGGCGACCCGTTCCGCAATTTTTTGTGGATGATGACGTTCCAGCTGATCTTCAACGTGGCGGACGCGTTTTATGACGCTTCGCTGAACACGCTGAGCCTGCGCATGACCAACAACGCCGCCGACCGCAAGAATTTTTACACGGTGGGTACGCTGGCGGCCAGCCTCGGCTCCATGCTCCCGGGCTGGCTGATCCCGCTGCTGGTGGGCAGCACCAAGGACGCCGCCGGGCAGCAGCGCTATTATTTCTTTGCGGCGCTCGCGTTCGGCGTTCTGGGCGTTGTTCTGATGTATGCGCCGTATTTTACGCTCAATGAAAAAATCACCGTAAAAGAACGGCCGGATCAGAAAAAGCTCAGCTGGGACCGGGAAACGATCCTTTCGGTGCTGCACAACCGGACGTTTATCGTCACCGAGATCGCCACGTTTTTTGAACAGATCCGCCAGCTTTCCTACCGCCTGCTTCCCTATATTTACGAAGACGTGCTCGATTCCTTGCGGCTCAAGGCGGGCATGGACGCCGTCAGCGGCACGCTGTCTTACCTCGGTCTGTTCCTTGTTCCCGCGCTGGGCAAGGCCTTTTCCGCCCGCACGATCCTTTCCGGCGGCTTTGCCTACACGGGCGTGTTTTACGCGCTGCTCGGCCTGCTCGGCCTGAAATTCACCCCCGAAAAAATGCATCAGCGCCGCTTCCTCGTCGGGCTGCTTATCGGGCTGGCCGGGCTGCCCAACAACGCCATCATTGCCTCCAAAAAGGTCGTGGTCGGCGATTCGACCGACTATATGGAATGGTATGCGGAAAAGCGGTTCGGCAAACCGATCCACGCGGAGGGCTTCCTCACCGCCGCGCAAAGCATGCTGGGCAACGTGTTCAATATCATTCGGACGAATCTCTACAACATCGTTTTTGCCAGAATCGGCTACCAGCCGAATTATACCGACAAAGCGGGCAACGAGGTCAAGCCGGTGCAATCGCCGAAAACGCTCAAGGGCATTTACGCCATGTTTGTGCTGTGCGGCGTTGTCGGCAACCTCCTTGCCGCCGTTTCCTATCAGTTTGACGCCTACACGGGCAAACGAAAAGAAGCGGTTTATGAGGAGCTTTTGATCATGCGGAAAACGCGCGAAGCATTGGAAACGCTCGATGCGCCCGCTGAGGCTGAAAATCTAAGTAACCGCTGATTAAATCGTGGTGTGCAGATTGGCGAGAGGATTTTTCGTCAGATGAAACAAAAAACGCAGGCAATACTTGGTGTAT
>CADBPL010000248.1 GCA_902796535.1 Oscillospiraceae bacterium | reverse complement strand
GATCAGACCTATCCGCCTGAAGGTGCACACCGTTCTTGACGGGTCGCAGATGTTTACGCGTTATCTTGAAATAGAAAATCTGTCGGATAAGCCTATGGCGCTCAGCCGCCTGGCGCTTCTCAGCGGCGGGATCGAGATCATGAACCGCGACCGCATCGACGAAGAGCTCGACCGAAAGACGCTGTATTCCGTCGGCTATTTTGAAAACGACGAGTGGGGGCGGGAAGGCGGCTTTGTCTGGCGTCCCCTGCCGGAGAACGCACTGAGTGTGGACAGCCGCTTCGGGCGGGATCGCTACCGTCACCCGCTGCTGCTTTTGCGCAATAACGTCACGGGCAGCATCTGGTTTTCGCAGATCGGCTGGAGCGGCGGCTGCCGCTTTTCCGTCGACCTGAAGGCGCCCGCAAAGCGCATCGGAAGCTATTTATCCTTCAGCGCGGACATTACGGGCTATGCGCCGCTTCTCGTTCTGCGTGCCGGCGAGAGTTTTGTTACGCCCGAGGTTCATATGGGCGTTGTGCACGGCGGGCTTGACGACGCTGTCGGTGAGATGCATGCCCATTTTCGCCGCTCGGTGTTAACGCTGCCCGCGCCGTGCGAAGTCGGTTCCGGCATGGGCGCGGAGCACGATATGAGCGTTGCAACGACGAAGTGTTTTATGCGGCAGCTGGCGGAGCTTGGCGCGGAGGTGTTCATCCTTGACGCGGGTTGGCAGAATCCGCCCGGGGAAGAGATGGACTGGGGCGGTCACAACGGGCACAACGTGCCCGACGCCGAGCGCTACCCGAACGGCCTTGCCGAGGTTGCGGATTACTGCCATTCCCTTGGCATGAAGTTCGGCCTCTGGGTTGAGATCGAACGCCTGGGGCGGCACGCAAAGCTTTATGAAACCCGCAAGGACTGGTTTGCGCGGGATATTTTCGGCGAGCTTGACGAGGGCTTTCTTGATTTCACGAACCCTCAGGCCGCCGCCTGGGCGGAAAGCGAGCTGGCGCGTATTCTTTCATCTTATCCGATCGACCTGCTGCGTGTGGATTACAACGTGTCATCCCGGTCGTATTTTTCCATGCGCGACACCGGCGCAGGGATCAGGGAATGCATCAGTCTGCGGCATTTCAATGCGGTCTGCAAGATGTACGCAAACCTGAAAAAGCGGTTCCCCGACGTGATTTTTGAAAACTGCGCGGGCGGCGGCGGACGCACCGATCCCGGGATGCTCAGGCAGTTCCATCACACCTGGGTCTCCGATTGGCAGCGGCTGCCGTATTCGGTGCTGATCACAAACGGTATGACGATGGCGCTCCCGCCCGAACGGGTCGACCGCCTGTTTGCGGGCATGGGCTGCCACGAATTCGGCTCGTTTGCCGCGCACATGCGCAACACCATGCTCACGCACATGACGCTGAACGTGATCGCTCCCGCCTCCGCAGTCCCGAACGAGATGCAGGCGGCGTTTGTGCGCCGCAGCGTCGCGCTTTATAAAGCGTTTATCCGGCCGTTTTTGCCGACGGCACGGGTCTATCACCACACGCCCGAAACGGATGAAGCGCTGAAAAACGGCTTCTGCGCGCTGGAGGCTGCGGCCGCAGATCAGTCCCGCGCCGCGCTGGCCGTCTTCACGCTGCCGAGCGCAAAAAAAGACCGCTTCACGGTCTGCCCGCGCGGTCTGTCGGCTGCGCAACGGTATCAGGTGACGCTCGACAACAGCGGCGCGTGCTTTGAAAGCGACGGCTTTTCGCTGATGAACGGCGGCGTCACGGTTTCGATCCCCGCGCCGATGGGGTCGGAGCTGGTGCTGTTTGAAAGAAAATCCTGATTTATCGCGGCGTTCGGCACACGGTAAATCAGGATCATCAACCATATGAAAGCGGATAAACGGCGGCGTCAGCGGCTGAAAAAGCCGGTGAAAAAGGAGGTCAGACGCTCAAACAGGGTGCTGAAGAAGACAACGACGCGCTGAAACAGGGAGCCGTTCATGCCGTCGGCCCCGTTTTCGGGCGAAAAGCGGAACCCGTCGCACAAAACGGCGGCGTCCTTTCCGCTGAAGCAAAGCCTGACTTCGGTCACGCTTTTGAGGGCTTCGTTTGACCACCTGTCGAACGAGGCGCCGCACAGGCCGAGCTCGTTCAAGTCAAAGGAATAGGTGTGCCACCGGCCGTCGGCAGGGATCGTGACGCTGTTCCGGCCGCTCTCCCGGCAAAGGGGGCAGAAGAACAGGCCGGTTTTGCCGTAGAGCCGCAGCGCGTCGAGCGTTATGTCGGCGTTACCCGCGTTTTTGAAGCTGACCGACAGGGCGCCGTAGGCGGAAAAATCGGTGTCAAGGCTGTTGTAGGGAACCCTTTTTCCGTTTGCTTTTTCATAAAACACGGCGGAAGCGGAAAAGCGGCTGCCCCTGCCGTTGATGGCAAGCGACGCCTGCCCCTGAACGCGGTCGCTGTTGACGGCAAGCGAAGCGTTGCCGCCGACCCAGGTCTCTTTCAGCCCGGCTGATTCGGAGCCGGTTTGCCACGCCGTCAGCGTGTCGCAGGTCAGCCAGTCCGCGTCGTCAAAATGCTTGTTGATCGCGGGGTCGCTGCTGCCGAACGAGGCGGCCGGCAGATAGCGTTCCCCGGCGAAGCTGCTGTAAAGGTTGGCGCCGAGCGAAACGCTGTTGACCGCGTAGGCGGCGCCCTTCGGCGCGGGCACGGCGTCACTGAAAACGCGCACCGTGTCGGGTGCAATGATCTCGGCCTGTGCGGCGACGCAAACGCCGTCTGCGCCGTAGACGGAAAAGCCCCGCAGCTCGTCCTCACGGCTGACAAGCCCGTCCCCGACGTTGGCAAACGTCACATACACACTGTTGCCCTGCACACGTATGCCGGTTTGATACGGCGACGTGGCGGGCGCCGAACCGCCGTAGAGCAGCGAAAACGCGCAGTCAGCCATTCGCTCGCCGACGGGCTTTTTGTTGTTCGGGTGAATGGGGTGGTTGTCAGCGTCGTAGGCGGGCAGGATATCGTGGATAACGACCTCGCTGCGGCTCGCGGGGTCTTCGGCCGCAAGGGCGGTGAACACGTCGTTAAACTTCGTTTCGCCATAAGGCCCGCTGCCGTAGTTGTAGGCCGCAAGCTGGGTGTAAACGATCGGCAGCCTGCCGTTGCCGCGGGAGAAGAGGGACGTGTAGCTGTCCTGCATCAGGTTGAAAAGCTGCGCGTAATAGGCGGGGTCGTTATGAAGGAAAATATCGCTTTCGCCCTGATACCAGATGCCGCCCGCCGGGCGGAAATGCATCAGCGGCGCAACCTTGGAATTATAAAGGTTGGTCATATCGCCGGTGTAGCTTCTTTCGGTGCGGTCCCATTCCTCAAGCGGAATGTAGGCGTTGTGCGCCTTGACAGCGTTCAGGATCTGCGCGTCAGACTCGATCGCGCTGCGCGGGATCCATGCGCCGATGCACGAGCCGCCCACGGCCACGTTGAGGATGCCCACGGGCACGTTGAGCCGATCCATCAGTTTTTCGGCAAAGAAATACGCGACGCCGCTGACGCCGTAAACGTCCGCACTGTCTGCGCTGAACCAGCAGCAGCCGGGCGCTTCGGTTTGCGGGAGCGCGTCGGCATACAGCGCGCCGTTGACCGTTTTGTGGGGAACCTGAAGCACGCGCACGCCGCTGCGGCCCGTTTTGCCCTCGGTCTGCATCTGCCTCCCGTCGGTCGTTTGCGCAAGGGGATACTCCATGTTGCTCTGCCCGAATGAAAGCCACAGCTCGCCGAACACCACGTCGCTGAGCGTGCAGATCTCTTTTTTGTTTTCGGCGAAAACAACGGAATAGGCTTCAAAGCTTCCGGCGGGCGCCGGGAAAGAAAGGGAAAAGGTGCCGCTCTTCGACGCGTAGCCGGAGGCGGAATTCACGGCTTTTCCGGCTGCGTTGAGCAGCGTGACGGAAACGGCAGCGCCCGACGAGGCGACGCCGGCAAAAACAGCGTCTTCATTTTGCTGAAAGAGCATATGATCGCCGTATACATTATATAACCGCGCGGTGCTGCTCTGGGCGCCTGCCGGCAGGCACAGAGCTGCCAGCATCACGGCGCAGAGCAGAAGAGAGAAAAAGCGTTTCGTCTGTTTCATGAGAATCGCCATGCGATTCAGGCTTCGCACAAACGAAGGATGAACAATTTCTGCGTGATCCCCGAATCGCGTATCCTTTCTTTTTTCACGGAAGTCTCTTTATCCGTTTTCTTTCAGTTCTTCCAGATACTCGTCATACGTGATGCGCTTGTCGTAGAAGTGACCCGGCGTCACGTCGATCAGGCGGTCGGCGACGGTCTGCACGAGCTGATGGTCGTGGGAGGTGAAGATGACGCTTTCGGGGAATTTCATCAGCCCGTCGTTGAGCGAGGCGATGGATTCCAGATCAAGGTGGTTGGTCGGTTCGTCGAGCAGCAGCACGTTTGCGCCGGAAAGCATCATTTTGCACAGCATACAGCGCACGCGCTCGCCGCCGGAAAGCACCTTGGCCTTTTTGGTGGCCTCTTCGCCGGAGAACATCATGCGCCCCAGCCAGCCGCGCACGTCGGTTTCAAACACCAGGTCGGAATAGCGGCGGATCCAGTCGGTCAGGCTGTCCTC
>CADBPL010000247.1 GCA_902796535.1 Oscillospiraceae bacterium | reverse complement strand
CGGCGGCGGGCAGCGCGGTGGAAGCCTGCCTGCTCTGCGGCGAAACGCAGCCGGTGACGCTGCCCGCGCTCGGGCACGCGCTGACCAGAACCGAAGCGGTGCAGCCCACGGAAACCTCCGAGGGGCACATTGAATACTGGATCTGTGACCGGTGCGGCGAACGGTATTATGACGCCGAAGGAACGCAGAAGGTCGAGGATCCGGGCACGCTGATCCTGCCGCCCCTTCCGCCGTCAAACGGCTGCCCGGTGTGCGGCCGGACACATGACAGCGGCGTGTTCGACAAGGTGCTCGGCTGGTTCCACATGGTCTGGCACTGGATGCGCACCGCAATCCGGTCTTTATGGGATCTTGTTCACTGAAAACACGCGAAATGATCGCTCTCCGCAAAAAAACGCCGCCGGAACAGGCCGGCGGCGTAAAATTATAATAATCCTCAATCATAACGTTCGTCGATCACACGTTTCGTCTTCTTTTCACTGCGGGGCAAAACGCCGACCTCCACGACATTGACGTTCGGCGTAAAGCCGATCCTGTTTTTGACGGCAATTTCAAGCTTCTTTGTGAGCGCCGTGAAATCCATGTCCACGGCGGCCTCCACATACAGCCTGAGGGTATCTCTCCGCTCAAGGTGCGAGATGCGGATCTGGTATTCGCTGGATACCTCCGGGAAGAGAGCCAGAATTTCCTCGATCTGTTTCGGGAAGAAATTCACGCCGTTGAATTTTACCATATCGTCGCTGCGCCCTTGGATCACGTCGATCCTCGGGAAATGCGACCCGCAGGGGCACTCGCCCGGGATGATTCTGGAAATGTCATGCGTGCGGTAGCGGATGAGCGGGGCGCCTTCCTTGACGAGGGTCGTCAGAACGATCTCCCCGAATTCACCGTCCGGCACATTCCTGCCCGTGACCGGATCGATGATTTCCAGATAAAGGTAGTCGACCCAGATGTGCATCCCCTGATCATATTTGCAGTTGATGCCGATGCCGGGCCCGTAGATCTCCGTGAGCCCGTAGATGTCATACAGCTCAATTCCCAGCTCGGCGGAAATGCGCCTGCGCATCTTTTCTCCCCATCGCTCAGAGCCGATGACGCCTTTTTTCAGGCAGATCCTGTCCCGGATTCCCCGTTTTTCAATTTCCTCCGCCAACAGCAGCGCATAGCTGGACGTTGCGCAGAGCACCGTTGCCTTTACGTCCATCATGAATTGCAGCTGCTTGTCGGTATTGCCCGGACCCATGGGGATCGCCATGGCCCCCAGCTTTTCCGCGCCATACTGGAAGCCGATCCCGGCCGTCCAAAGCCCGTAGCCGGGCGTGATCTGGATGCGATCCTTCGCCGTGATCCCGGCGAATTCATAGCAGCGCTTGAACATTTTGGCCCAATCCTCAACGTCCTTGGCCGTGTAGGGGATGATGACAGGCGTGCCGGTGGTTCCCGAAGACGAATGGATGCGGACGATTTGCTCCTCCGGCACCGCCATGATGCCCAGCGGGTACGCATCCCGCAGATCGAGCTTGTGGGAGAAGGGAAGATTGAGAAAGTCTTCCTCGCTCTTTACGCCGTCGATCCCGGCTTCCTTCAGCTTCGTTCCGTAAAAATTGCCTGACTCGACCAGCCGCTTGATCTGCCGGTCAACCATCGCAAGCTGCTGTTCACTGATTCTCATGGTTTGATCTCCTTTTCACAGAATTCTGTTTCGTTCAGATCCGCCGCTCTTGAAGGCGGCGGCCGCTCCTCATCCTTATGGCTGCGGCGACATGGCTGCGGCGACGCCGTTTCAGCCAGCCGATGAAAGGCTCGCGCACATGATGCGTGGGTTTATCAGACCTTATGATGCCACAAATAACGGCCCGTGTCAATCTCACCAACCACAAAATTTTTGAGGTGTTCTTTGTGCTGTTATTGTCGCTCCCTGATCTGCCAAAACGGCAAAGAATAACGATGTTGATGTCAGAAAAAGACTCTGTCTTGAGAGGTGAATCAAACATCAAAAAAACATCATGGTTTCTGTTGACTCTGCTGTGTACAGCACTGCCTTAAGAATTCCTTGCCAGTCTATTGCAATTTCAAAAAAACTGACCAAGCAGGGCTTGGTCAGTCTAATGGAAACAATATGCTTTGAAATAGAGTTGAGCTGCCATATTCCAAACGGAACTTACGGCCGTTTTTAAGAGCGGAACTGACACGCCCACTCGTTTATTAGGATCAGCCCATCATGCTGGCGACTTCGGCAGCGAAATCGTCTTCACGCTTCTGGAGGCCTTCGCCCTTTGCGAAACGGATATAGCCGGTGATCTTGATGGTCTTGCCGATTTCCTTGGCAACGGAATCAACATACTGACCGACGGAAATTTTGTCATCCTTAACAAAGGCCTGCTCAACAAGGCAGTTTTCTTTGAAATACTTGTTGATTTTGCCCGCAACAATGCCATCGAGAACCTTTTCGGGTTTGTTGGCCATTTTGGGGTCTTCCTTCATCTGCGCAAGGATGATGCCTTTTTCGTGCTCGATCACGTCCGCCGGAACGGAAGCTTCGTCAAGATAAGCCGGGCTCATAGCCGCGATCTGCATGGCAACGTCTTTGCCGGCCACGTCAAATTCCGCGCAGCCTTCCGCGTCGGTGTCAAAGCTGACAAGAACGCCGACAGCGCCGCCGCCGTGGATGTAAGTGGCGCAAACGCCTTCAACGCGCTCAAAGCGGCGAACCTTCTGGTTCTCGCCGATGGCGAGGATGTTATCCTGCAGATTCTCCTGAACGGTTCTGTCGCTGCCGTCAAGCGTGCAGGCAAGCAGAGCGTCGAGATCGGCGGGGTTATCGTTGACAATGGTCTTGGCAACAGCCTTGACAAAGCCGGTGAACTTGTCGTTCTTGGCGACGAAATCGGTCTCGGCGTTGACTTCGACGATGACGCCGACCTTTTTCTCAGCGTCATAATACGGGAAAACCATGCCTTCGGCAGCAATTCTGCCGGCCTTTTTCACGGCTGCGGCGAGACCCTTTTCACGAAGAAAATCGATCGCCTTTTCCATATCGCCGTCCGCTTCGGTGAGGGCCTTTTTGCAGTCCATCATGCCGACGCCGGTTTTTTCACGAAGATCTTTAACGTCTTTCGCAGTAAATGCCATGATATATTCCTCCTGAATAAATGGTTATATTTTAATTATTCCGCTGCGGGAGCTTCGGCGGCTTCTTCGGCCGCGGGAGCTGCCTGCTCGCCCTGCTTGCCTTCGAGAACGGCGTTGGCCATTTCGGAAGCGATGAGCTTCACGGCGCGGATCGCGTCGTCATTGCCGGGGATGACATAGTCGATCTCATCGGGATCGCAGTTGGTGTCAACGATGGCAACGATCGGAATACCGAGCTTCTTGGCTTCGGCAACCGCGTTCTTTTCTTTGCGGGGGTCGACCACGAACATGGCCGCCGGCTGCTTCTTCATGCCGGTGATGCCGCCCATGAACTTTTCGAGCTTTTCGATCTCGAGCTTGAGCTTGACAACTTCCTTCTTGGGCAGCATTTCAAATGTGCCGTCAGCTTCCATGTTCTTGAGCTGAGCCAGTCTCTTGATTCTCTTCTGGATGGTCTTGAAGTTGGTGAGCATACCGCCAAGCCAGCGGGCGTTGACAAAGGGCATGCCGCAGCGCTGCGCTTCATCGCGAATGGATTCCTGCGCCTGCTTTTTGGTGCCGACAAACAGCAGCTCGCCGCCTTCGGCCGCGATCTCGGTGACGAATTTGTAAGCTTCGTCAAGCTTTTTGACCGTCTTCTGAAGGTCGATGATG
>CADBPL010000246.1 GCA_902796535.1 Oscillospiraceae bacterium | reverse complement strand
TCCGACAGATTTTCTATTTCAAGATAACGCGTAAACATCTGCGACCCGTCAAGAACGGTGTGCACCTTCAGGCGGATAGGTCTGATCTCGCTTTCGAGCGTGAGAACGGCGTGAACACCGACCTCGGTCTCGTCTTTTGTGAAATCGACAAAACGCAGGCTGTGGTCGACGCCGAGCCCGTCGATCTCAAGACAAAACGCCGAAGGCTGCTGAAAATCACGCCGTGAAAAGCGCGAAGAACAGTTCGTCAGCACGTTCAGCGGATAACCCGCCGCGTTCCACCCCGCGGGGCTGAGCACACCTGCGCCAAAGGTCTCCTCATAGACCATCAGCCCGGAACGGTAGCAAAAGACCATATCGGCGCCGGATTGCCAGCAGACGTCAGTGAATGTATTTAACATATTTTGCTTCTCCTTTATTGACTGTTGCCTCTTCAATATACTATACTGTGATCAAATAAACAAGTAAGCGAGGCGAACAATTTGGATCGGTTCACCGAAAATCCCTATTATTACAAAATCGCGCCGGAGCGGCCCGCGATCCGCAAGCTCGGCACGGTGATGTGCGATATGGTGGAAACCACGCCCGTCGTCTTCGGCGGCCGATTGTACCGTTTTGAGTATTTCCGTTCCGGCGCGCAGAACGAGGCGAATCCGTCGGAAGAATCTCATTTCCGTTTTCGCAACCTGTACACGAACGCGCTCTCAAAGCCCTTCGGCCGGAATCACCACCTCGGCACGGCGTTCGCGGACGGAGGAACCATGTATGCCGTCGGCGTAAAGGATTCGTGGGCGGGCGACGCCCTGACCGTGTTCCGCTCCGAAAACCTTGAAACGTGGGAGGAATTTCCCGTCCGCTTTCCCGGCCTGAAATGCTTCAACACCGGCGTTTGCAAAAAGGACGGCCAATATATCCTTCTGATCGAAACCGACAGTTTCGTCCCCTTTACCTTCCGTTTCGCGCAGTCGGCAGACATGATCCACTGGACGCTTCTGCCCGACGAGTTCTCGTTTCAGAAGGATCGCTACGCGGGTGGTCCCGCGATCTATACGTTTCCGGGCGATCCGTATTATTACGTGCTCTATCTCGAAGCGTACCCGACAGAAAAATATGCGAACTGCGTCGCGCGCAGCCTTGACCTGAAAAAATGGGAATACAGTCCGCTCAATCCGGTTCTGATGTATGACTCGGCAGAAGACAAGAAAATTGCGAATCCGTTTCTGTCACCGCACGAGCGCGAACGCATCGCCCGCGCGGCAGACGTCAACAACAGCGATATGGAGCTTTGCGAATTTCTCGGCCGAACGGTCATTTATTATTCGTGGGGCAATCAGCATGGAATCGAATTTCTCGCAGAAGCGGCGTATGAAGGGCCGCCCGCAGCGCTGTTGAAAGGTTTTTTTGAATAACGATATTGACCGGCTTTCTGGTCTGTGAGGAAAACCATATGACAACCAAACTCTTTTTTCAAGCGATCATAAAATTTCTGCTCGGGGTGGTGCTGCTCGGGGCGCTGCTGTTCGTGCCCGCCGGGACGCTGCACTTTTGGCAGGCGTGGCTCTTTCTCGGGCTGCTGTTCGTGCCGATGTTTTTTGCCGGCGTTGTGATGATGGTCAAAAGCCCCGAACTGCTGAAAAAGCGCCTGAACGCCAAAGAGGAAGAAAAGGAGCAAAAGGCGGTCGTTGCGCTGAGCGGCGTGATGTTTCTGGCCGCGTTCCTTTTGGCGGGGCTGAACGCCCGTTTCGGCTGGCTGCATTTTCCGCTTTGGGCGGTGTGGGTCGGCGCCGGGGTGTTTTTGCTGGCCTACGGGATGTACGCCGAAGTCATGCGTGAAAATGCCTATCTGTCGCGCACGATCGAGGTGCAGGAAAGCCAAACAGTCGTGGACACCGGGCTGTACGGCGTTGTGCGCCACCCGATGTATGCGGCGACGCTGTTCCTGTTCCTTTCCATGGGCGTCATCCTCGATTCGCCGATCTCATTGGCGATCCTGCTTTTCTATATTCCCATCATCGCGGCACGCATGAAAAACGAAGAAAAGGTGCTGGAAGAGGGGCTGCCCGGTTATCGTGAATACAAAACGAAGGTGAAATATAAGGTCATTCCGTTTATCTGGTAAAACAAAAAAGGAAGGTGCGCTGAAATGAAGATCGAATGCCGTTACGAAACAGAATACCAGACGTTTGAGGGCTTCGGCGCCAGCGGCGCGTGGTGGGCGCAGGAGGTCGGCGGCTGGGATCATATCGACCCGGCAAGCGGTCTGGCCGTGCGGGACAGAATTTCGCAGCTGCTTTACAGCAAAACCGAAGGCATCGGACTGCGCACCTACCGCTATAATCTCGGCGCCGGGTCGAAGGAATCGGGCAAGGGCAGCTTCCCCAACCCGCTCCGGCGCGCCGAATGCTTTGAAACGGCGCCCGGGGTCTACGATTTCGGCAAGGATAAGAACGCGGTGTATATGCTGCGGCAGGCGGTAAAGGACGGGGCGGACGAGGTGATTTTTTTCGTCAATTCGCCGCTTGAACGGCTGACCAAAACCGGCATGGCGCATGGCAGCAAAGCGTTCCGCGACAATCTGCCAAAAGAAAACGACAAAGCGTTCGCCGCTTACGTGCTCGACGTGACCGGGCATTTTGTCGGCGAGGGCATTCCGGTCAGGTATGTTTCCCCCATCAACGAGCCGCTGTGGAAATGGACCGGCGGGCAGGAGGGCTGCCATTATTGGCCGCACAGCGCGGCACGGGTGATGAAGGTGTTTGCCGACGAACTGGCAAAGCGCAAAGCGCTTGACGGCGTGCGGCTGTCGGGGCTGGAAAACGGCGATATCCGCTGGTTCAACAAAAGCTACACCCGTGCTTTGATGCGATATAAAAGGGTGCGCGAACGAATCGACAGTGTGGATCTTCACTCCTATTTTCTCAACCCGGCCAATCTGCCGCTGCTGCGCCGGCCGGACTATCTGAAGCGGTATCGGCGCTGGCTGAACCGGCGTTACCCCGGCCTGACAGTGAAGATGAGCGAATGGACGCATATGCAGGGCGGCCGCGACAAGGGGATGGATTCCGCGCTTGTCATGGCCAAAACCGTGTTTGAAGATATGACCCTGCTCAACGTCGCCTCATGGCAGCACTGGATCGCCGTTTCGGAGGTTGATTACTGCGACGGTCTGATTTATATCAACCTCGGCGACAAAAGCTTTGAAATGACCAAACGATATTATGCGACCGGCAACTTTTCCAAATATATTCCCTGCGGCGCCGTCCGGTTCGAGGTGAGGGTCGATGACAAAGACGTCAAGGCGCTCGGCTTCAAAAAGGGGAATCAAATCACGCTCATCGTCATCAACGAAACCGACGAGCCGAAAGAATTCTCCGTGCCGGAAACCGCCGAACAGATCGTGACGAGCGAAACGGACGATCTGGCGCGGCGGCCGATCCAAAACGGCACGGCGACGATCCGGCCGAGATCCGTCAACACCTTTTTGTTTGAGAGGGAAACGAAATGACCGTCCTGACAAAAGCGCAATCCCTGCTCGCCGATTTCCGGCGGTATTGGAAAACGCCGCCGGCCGGGCGTTACATGAGCTTTCAAGAGATCGCCTCGCTGTCCGTGGGCGGCATCGGCGTCAAATTCATCGTCTACTGCATTTCGCAGATGATCATCGCCGTTGGCAACACGCTCATCGGCAACACCATCGGCATCGACCCCTCGGCGCTTTACGTGATCTACCTCATCAGCGTGCTCTCGGGCTTTCCGCTCACGGCCATCCGCGCAAAAATGATCGACAACACGCGCAGCATGAAGGGGAAATACCGCCCCTATCTCATCACCATGGGCGTTCCGACCGTGCTGCTGGGCGCGGGATTCATCTGGATGCCGTATGAAACCTTGAGCCTGTTCGCCAAATGCGCCGTGGTGCTCGCCTTCAACATCGGCTTTCAGTTTTTTTATAATTTTTACAACGACGCCTACGACAGCCTCATCAACGTGCTCTCGCCCAACAGCATCGAGCGTTCGGACGTGCTGTCGATCAAATCGGTGGTGGAAAACTTTTCGCCCTCCATCGCCAACATTTTTCTGCCGCTCGCGGCGCGGCTGATCACGGGGCAGGATACGCTCTATGACCTGAAAATCTACCGCGTGCTGTTCCCGCCCATGCTGCTGGCCGGTTTTCTGATCTCCGTTCTCGTCTACGTGAACACCGAGGAAAAGATCGTGCAGGCCAAAACGCACGTGATTCAGATCAGGTTCGCCGACGCGTTCCGCGCCATTGTGCGCAACAAATATTTCTGGATCATTTCGCTGGCCGGGTGGCTCGGGTTCCTCGAAGGCTCCTTCAACAGCATTTTAGGCTGGATGTACAACTACCAGCACGCGTGCAGTGCGGCGCAGTATTCGCTGGTTATCGCCATTGCCGGGAACGCGTCGTTCTGGCCGAACCTTGTCGCGCCCTATTTTATTCGCAAATACGGCAAAAAACGGATCCTCGTTTTCACGAACCTCCTCAACATCGGGTTCATTCTTATCATGCTGCCCATCGTCAAAGCCACCGGCAAGCCTTACATCATCTGGCTGCTGCTCGGCTGCACCTTCGTCAACCAGTTTATTACGTCGCTGGGGCATCTGCTCAACCCGAGCATCAACGCGGATATCCGTGATTATCAGCAATATATCACCGGCGAGCGCATTGACGGCATGTTTGCCGCAGTCGGCCTCATCGGCAACGTCATCACGCTGGCCACGGGCTTTGTGCTGCCGGCGCTTTATGAAAAATCGGGGCTGAACCGGGGCGTCGCCCTGTCGCTGGGCTACGACGGGTCGAATGTCTATGACGTGCTGTACCATCAGGATTATTTTGTAAAGATCAGCAGCGTGCTCGTGGTGGCCTCGGTCGTCGGCGCGGTGCTCAACGTGATCCCGTTTTTCTTCTACGACCTGACCGAAACACGCCAGAAGGCCATGGTGCGCGTGCTGAAAATCCGCGCGCTGTTTGAAGATTACGGCAACCATGTGCTGAAAGACGAAGACCTGATCGAAACAGCGGAACTCATCCGCGAAGCGCAGGAATACATAAGCAGGGAACCGGTTACAGCAATTCCCGATGATAAAGCCGCGCGAAAACAAGTCAGAACGGAAAACGAAAAAATCGAGATTGCCCGGCTGGTGATGCAGGAATTGACAAAATACGACACCGACTACGGCAAAGCGCTGCTGGAAGAAGCCCGGCGGATCAGCGACGCGGGGCTGAACGGTTACGCCGACGCCCTTCAGCTGACCAAAGCGCAGGTAAAAGCCATGCCGAAAACAACCGAAGCCGAAAAAGAGCGGCGCCGTGCGGCGCTGATGCGGCTGGCCGACGCCAAGGCGGCAAAAAAAGCGGCAAAGAAGTATTACCCCAACGGCATTACGCCGTTTGACAGCAGCGTGTTTGAAGCCCTGTTCCGCGCCGAAGACGAAAACGAAGCCAAACGCGGCGAAGCGCTCCGCGCACTCAAGCTGGCGCGGGAACAAAAGAACAGGCAGACGGCCGCGCAGCACAAAGCCGACCTGCAGCGCCTGCGCATCGAGCAGGCAAAAATCGAACAGGAAATCAAAACGGCGGCCGGTCAGAACTCGGTTTTCTACCGCGCCTCAAAACCGTATCAGGACGCGCGCAAAACACTCGCGCAATATGAGAATTATCGGCATCTGGACGCTGTTTTTGCACGCTATGAAAAAGCAAAAAGCGAACGCTGAATCCGGCTCGTCCGAAGGGTGGATTCAGCAGAGGGAGCATACGTATGAAACAGGCAAAATGGATCTGGTATCCGGGGGAATTTGAGATCTATCATCATCTGCTGCTGTCGTTTCGGCGGCAGGAGTTCGGCTGCGATTATCCCTGCGCGTGGCACGTCAGCCGCCCGGAGGCGAGCGCGCGGTTTTTTAAAAAATTCACGGCGGAACAGGCAAGCGCCTTCACCGTGGTGACGCACGGTCAGGGCATGGTGCGCCTTGGCGGCAAACTGCACCGCGTAAACGAGCCGATCGAAGTTGAAGCGGGCGACTATGAGATCGCCGTGGAGCTGTTCGACCTGAACGCGTTCCCGTCGTTTTTCATCGATTCCGACGTGCTGAAAACGGATGAAAGCTGGTCGGCGGAAGTATACGACGCCGTGCGCGTGCCCGCCGCGGGCTGCCCCGCCTTTTGTTCCCCTGCTGACGACCCCGCCGTGTTCCCGTTTTGTTATCGGGATTTAACGCCCGTTGCCGTCGAACCGATTGAGGGCGGCGCGCTCTATGATTTCGGGCGGGAGACCTTCGGGCCGGTGCGCGTTACGCGACCCGCAGACACGACCGTTCGCCTGATC
>CADBPL010000245.1 GCA_902796535.1 Oscillospiraceae bacterium | reverse complement strand
GTCGGCGCGGATTATGAAAAGCTGCCCGTTGACTGGTCAACGCTGCTCGACAAGCACCCGTATGACGTCAGCGGCGGCGAACAGCAGTTGACGGCTTTGGCCAAGGTGCTGGCGGCCAAGCCGAAGCTGCTGCTGCTGGATGAACCGACCAAGGGGCTTGACGCGCAGGCGAAGCAAACGCTCGGCGAGATCTTGCTGCGCCTCAAACAAAACGGCATGACGATCGTGTGCGTGACGCACGACGCGGAATTTGCCGCGGCCTATGCCGACCGCTGCGCGCTGTTCTTCCGCGGCGAAGCCGTGGGCGCCGAATCGCCGCGCGCGTTTTTTTCCGAAAACCGCTTTTACACCACCGCCGCCAACCGCATGGCGCGCGGGCATTTTGACGGCGTGATCACGGTGGAACAGGCGGCTGAACTGTGCCGGAAAAACGGCGGAGGCGGCGCATGAAAACAAAGCTGTTACGCGTGCTTGTGCCGTTTGTTTTGCTGCCGCTGACGATCGTTCTCGGCGCGGTGCTGCTGCGCGAAAAATATTATGCGTTTGTTATTTTAGCGGTGCTGCTGCTGACCGTTCTGTTTTTTTACAGCGGCTTTGAGCGCAAAAAAGTCACCTCGCGGCGGCTGGTCGTTGTGGCGGTGATGACGGCGCTGGCCGCACTGGGGCGGGTCGTGCTCACCCCGCTGCCGGGCGTAACGCCCATTACGGCGCTGGCCGCGCTCACGGCGCTGAGTCTGGGCGGAGAAGCGGGGTTCATGGTCGGTTCGCTGGCCGCTCTGCTGTCCGATTTCTACGCCGGTCAAGGGGTCTGGACGCCGTTTCAGATGTTCGCCTGGGGGCTGACGGGGCTGTTCGCCGGTCTGCTGGCCAAACAATTAAAAAGCAGCCGCGTTCTGCTGGCTGTTTACGGCGTGCTGGCGGGCGCCGCCTATTCGCTGCTGATGGATCTGTGGTCGGTGCTCTGGCTCAACGGCACGTTTTCGCCGGCTCTCTATGCGGCGGCGCTGGGCACCTCCGCGCCGTTTACGCTCACCTACGCGGTCACCAACACGGTTTTGCTTTTGCTGCTGGAAAAGCCTTTTTGCAAAAAGCTCGACCGAATTAAATTAAAATATGGATTATAAGGGGAAATCAGACCATGACAGCAAATCAAAAAATACTCACCTTCAGCTTTGACGACGGCGTCACGCAGGATATACGCCTGATCGAGCTGCTTAACCGCTACGGGCTGAAGAGCACGTTCAATTTAAATTCCGAGCTGCTCGGCAAGCCGGGCGAGCTGCGTTACGACGTCGGCCGGGTCGACCACAACAAGGTCAGCCCCGCCGATGTGAAAGCCATCTACGCCGGGCACGAGGTCGCCGTGCACACGCTCACGCACCCGACGCTGCCGGGTGTTGCGGACGACGGGGAGATCGTGCGGCAGGTGGAGCAGGACCGGCTGAAGCTCTCGGAGCTGGTCGGTTACGAGGTGCTTGGCATGGCCTATCCGGGCGGCGGCACTAATTTTGACAGCCGCTGCGCCGAGCTGATCCGCGCGAACACCGGGGTGAAATATGCGCGCACGACGGTGAGCACCTATCAGTTTGAACCCACGCAGGGCGACCTGCTGCAATTCCACCCGACCTGTCATTTCCTGCGCGCGGAACCGGAGCTGACGGCGCTGGCCGACCGGTTTCTGAACGGCGAAGGCGACGGCGTGCAGTTGTTTTATGCGTGGGGTCACAGCTATGAGCTGGATCTTTGGAACAGCTGGGAAAGGTTTGAGGATTTCTGCCGTTTGATCGCAAACCGTGACGACGTGCTTTACCTGACGAATCTGGAAGCGTTTCGCTTTGCAAAACTCCTGTAAAGCTTGACAGTGAGAAAAATTGTAGTATAATGAAGGCAATCCCGCATCATGAAAATGCGGTATTGCCTTTCAACAAACTGAATCGGGCAAAGGGAAGGAAAGTAGGGTGAAAATCCCGCGCAACCGTCATTGCCGTCACAGTCGGAATGCTCCCCCTTGCCGTCATGCTTCGGAACATTTTTGGACAGGAAGAATGAGACCGCCGCTTTTGTTTTCGCAGGTTTTCTGCGAAGGCTTTTTTGTGCGTGTCTCTTTGCGCCTTGTCGAAGAACGGTTCGGCAAGGCGTTTTTTCATCACCGCCGATCGATTCAGCGGTTACTAAAGGAGGTGACCCATGACAAAAGAAGACTGCATCACCCTGCTGCAAAGCAAACGGGCTTCGCTGCTTTCACAGGGCGTGGAACGCTACCCGCAGCGAAGCGATTTCACCAATGAAGAAGTGGTCGCCGTCAAGGCGCATCTCGGCCCGTGGCCGCGCGCGCTGGAAGCGGCCGGAATCAAACCGCCCAAAGAGAAAAATAAACGCTGATACGATCAGCGAAAATAAAAGGAGAGAATCGCCATGAAAAAACTCACATCTGTAACCCTTGCACTCTGCCTGCTGCTCAGCCTGTTTGCCTTTGCGGCAAACGCGGCTGACTCGATCACCGTCACCGTCACCATTGCCGACAAAACCGGCAAGCTCGTTTTAGCGGCCGAACCGGTCACGGTCACGGATGTTGACAACGACAAAGCCTTCACCGTTCACGACACGCTCACCTGCGCCCACGAACAGTATTACGGCTCAAAAGACGGTTATCAGGCCGAAGCGTCATTATTGTATGACGGCCTTTCGCTGGTCAAGCTCTGGGGCGAAACCAACAATTACAGCTTCGGTTATTACTGCAATGACAAGTCCTGCTGGTCGCTGCTGGATCAGGTCAAGCAGGACGACCGCGTTACGGCCTTTGCCTACAAGGATGCGGAAAAGTATTCTGACGTCTACACCTTCTGCACGCCGTCTTCCGCCGCTGTCAAAACGGGTGAAACGCTCAAGCTCACCGTGAAAAAGCTGCAATATGATCTGCTGTTTAATCTGATTGAAATTCCCGCCGCCGGCGCAACCATCACGGTGGACGGGGAAAAGACCAAATTCGTTACCGATGACAACGGCGAGGTCGAGATTCTCATCCTCAAGCCCGGCAAGCACGTTGTCAGCGTCACGTCCGACAAAGAGATCCTCGTGCCGTTTGCCGCGAAAGTGCAGGTTTCCTTCAACCTGATCTCCTTCGCACAGTGGCTGTATCAAACGGTCGTGAACTGGGTCATGAATCTGATCAGCAAGTAAGATGAAAAAAGCGTTTTCGCTCATTCTCTGCGCGCTGCTTTTGCTGCCCGGCGGGTTGCTCTGCCGGGCGGCGGATGCGGCGCAGGCCGGCGCCGACGACGTGCTGCGCTTTTATCAGCAGAGCGCCGACGTGACGAACACACAGGCGCTCATTGACGGCGTATGGGGCGATTCCGCCGGCCACGGTTCCGAATCGCTTGTGCTGGCCGCGAAGCAGTATCAGCCGGAGCTGGATCTGACCCGCTATGCGGCGAACCTGAAGCAATACGTTGCCGCCAACACCGTCGACAGCGCGACCACGCGCGAAATGATTGCGCTGATGTTTGTGCTCAGCGGCGTTGCGGACCCGTACATCACCCAAACGCTCAACGAAGCGCCGGGCAAGCTCGGCGTGATGAGCTGGGTCTACGCGCTGCATCTGCTCAACAACGGCTATACCAGCACCGTTACGACGCAAAAAAAAGCGCAGAAACAGCTGCTCGACCTGCAGCTGTCAGACGGCGGCTGGGCGGTCAGCGGCAGCGTTTCCGACGTGGACGTGACCGCCATGGTGCTTTCGGCGCTGGCGCCCGCTTATCAGCAGGACGGCGCGGTTACCGCCGCCGTTGACGGCGCGGTCAGGCTGCTTTCCGAGCGGCAGAACGCCGACGGAACTTTGAGCAGCTACGGCGTGAAAAACCCCGAAAGCATTTCGCAGACCATCATCGCCCTGTCCGCGCTCGGCATTGACGCGGCGCGCGACGGGCGCTTTGTCAAAAACGGGGTCACATTGTTCGACGCTTTGGGCGCGTTCCGCCTGGCGGACGGCAGCTATTGCCACGAGCTCAACGGCGCAGGCAACCGCATTGCAACGGCGCAGGCATTTTCCGCCTACGTCGCGGCTTACCGGCAGGCGCATTCGCTCGGCTCGCTTTATTACGTGCCGCCCGCGCAGCGCCCGACCATGACACAGCCGACGGCCGCACCCGCCACACAGCCGGGCAGCAGCACGTCGGCCAGACAGTCAACAAAACCGGCCGCAGCCGAACCGGAATCCAAAACCTCCACTACCGCGCCGCCCAAGGAAGCATCCACGACCGCCGCGTCTTCCAGTGCGGCAGCGACAACGCAGCCAACAGCGCAATCGGCAACACAGTCGGCAACACAGTCGGCTACGCAGCCGCCACAGGCACCGTCGCCAGCAGCCGCGCCGCCGGCTGCGCAGCCCGCTGCCCCGGCTCAGGCTCTGCCGCAGCAGGCGCCGGTTCAGGCGGGAACGACCGGGTTTGCCCGGTCTGCCTTCCCCGCGTCAGGCGCCGAACAACCAAGTGAAATGTCGCTCGTTTCGGCCGAAGTGAGCGAAGAAGAGAGCGCGGAAGAAAGCACAGAAGAAAACGCGGAAGAGGCGCAGGCAAACGAAAACGCTTCCACAGCCGCGGCGGAAGCGGCCGCGGCCCGGCAAACGCAGCCATCCGCTAAAAAGAAAAATATCAAATGGATTTTGCTCATCGCCGTCTGGGTGCTGGCCGCCGCTTTGTGCACGGCTTTATACCTGTTCGGCAAGCGGAACAAAAGCTGGTTTATCGCCGTTTTGCTGGCGGCGGTTTTGCTCACGGCAGGCACGCTGGCCACGAGCATCCAGCGCAAGGAGGAGTTTTTCTCCGTGCCGGAAACAGCGTCGAACGCCGAAACCATGACCGTTTCGCTCGCCATTCGGTGCGATTCCGTCGTGCCCTACGCGGCGGAAAACCCTGCCATCCCGGCAGACGGCGTGATTCTGGAAACAAGCGAGATTGCCCTCGCGCCGGGCAGCACGGCCTATGACCAGCTGCTGCTCGCCGCCAGGCAAAACGGCTTCACCTTCATCAACAAAGCTGCCGCCGACAACGATTATAAAGACGCCTACATCAGCACGCTGGCGGGCTTGAGCGAATTTGATTACGGCGATAATTCCGGCTGGCTTTTCACCGTGAACGGACAGCTGGCCCCGGTCGGCTGCGGCGCCTGTCAGCTGCACAACGGCGACCGCGTGGTCTGGTATTACACCTGCAACTATGTTGAAGATATGACCAAAGACTTTTCAGCGTTCTGATCCTGAAAGAGAAGGCTTTCGCAAAGGAAGCCTTCTTCTTGTTTTTTTGCGGTTTTTATGATATTTTAACAGTAGCACTGTAACATTTTTCATTCATTGCCACACTATTTAATTGAGCGGCTCAAGAAGGCGGCGCTGAATTGATCAAAGCGTTTTGCGGAT
>CADBPL010000244.1 GCA_902796535.1 Oscillospiraceae bacterium | reverse complement strand
TTCTGCCTTCGCGTTGTGCGAGGGTCTGACGAGCGTGACCATTCCCGACAGCGTCACGAGCATCGGCAGTGATGCCTTCTACAACTGCACCGGTCTGACGAGCGTGACCATCGGCAACAGCGTCACGAGCATCAGCAGTTGGGCTTTCGGGTACTGCACCGCGCTGAGAGACGTGTACTACACCGGCGTCAAAGCGCAGTGGGATCGGATCACCATTGAAGATGAGAACGAACCGCTGCAATCCGCAACGATCCATTATAATTGCAACGGCGCGGTGGTCAAAGCTGTTTCCGTTAACAGCGTGACGCTCAACTACAAAGACACCGTTGCGCTTGATCCCGATATCACCGCCGTCCCGGGCGCGAAAACGACCGTCAGATATGAGTCGTCCAACCCGAAGGTGGCAAAGGTGGACGCCAACGGCAACGTCACCGGCGCAAAGCGCGGCACCACGGCTGTTACCGTGACCGTCACCGACGACAGCGGCAACACCGTTTCCGACACCTGCACCGTCACCGTCAAATACACCGCCCTGCAGTGGGTCATCAAGATTTTGCTGTTCGGCTGGCTCTGGTATTGCGCGAACTGACGCTCTAACAGAAAACGGAAAAATGGCGCAGGCAAGGCAGGCTCCCTTGTGTAAAACGAGCTGTCACGGAGTGACTGAGGGATTGTTCATCACACAAAATCAGCGCATTGAGCGCTGACAATGATTCATAAAAACCTGCACCGGAAAATCACGCCAAAACAGCATAGGCTTCACCGTCATTGGTGTTGCCTATGCTGTTTGCCTTTTATTTCGTATACCACACGATCCTGTGCAGGTTCGGGTAGGCGGCGAAGAACTGACTCAGCGTGGTGCGGGCGGCTGAGCCGGGGTCGTTGATCTTAAACGCGGCGGCGCTGAGCGCTTTCACGCCGGAGCAGCCGGTCACGACCACCCAGTGCTGCGCGCCGCTGTCCTTTTTTGCGCCCACGATCACGGGCCTGCCCTGCGCGAGCAGGGTGTAGATCTGCTCCGCCCAGTTGGCGGGCTGCGTCAGAAAAACGTAGTTTTCCGGCCAGTAGAGCGAGCCTGTGTCGCTGTATCGCAGCGTCTTTGCCATGGCGTCGGGCGTCACGGCCTTGCCGGTGCGGAACGATTCGGTCATCGCCAGCGCCGTGGTGGTGCAGCCGATGGCGCCGACGGTGTAGTCCGTCGCGCCCAGCTTCACGTTCTTCCAGCGCGTGTCGGTCTGCTTGTAATTCGGCACCTTGAGCGAAACGGCCGCGTAGGAAGCGGCTGCCCTGACTAAGTAACGGCTGCTGACGAAGCCCGTTGCCGTGCCGTCAAACAGAATGCGGCTCCAGCCGTCGCTTTCGCTCAGGATCAGAACGCTGCTGTTGTTGGTCAGCGTGTGGGTGACGGCGTCGTTCGTGCCCGCGCCGCTTCGCACGTTCAGCCAGCCGGAGGTCAGCTTTACGGCGGCCGGTTCGCTCTTGATTTCTTCCAGATAGGCCGCCGCGCAATAGCCGAATTGCCCGCCGGCGTATTCCACCTTGCGCCACCCGCTTTCGGCGGCGTACATGGTCACAAGGCTGTTTCGTTCCAGCGTTGCCACGATGCTGCCGCCGGGAGCGGCGCGGACGTTCAGCCGCCCGCTCTGCGTTTTGACCAGCCCCGCGGCCGGGGGAGAGGCTGCGTGAGCGGAAAACGGCAGGGCGAAGGCGAACAGGAGCACGAGCAGGGCGGAGGTTATTCTTTTCATGGTATCCTTCCTTTCTGTTGACCGCCGGTCAGGCGGCGTGATGAGGTTGTCGGCTCTTTCATTGTAGCAAGTTTTTTCTGCCGTTTCATTGCAAAATATTTTCCAGCGGCGTCCCTTGCAAGGGACTGTGCTTCATTGACAAACCGGGGAAATATGATACAATCATTGTGCTGTTATTCTAAGCAACCGCTGATTTGATCGGGGTGTGCAGATTGGCGAGCGAATTCTTCGTCAGATGAAACAAAAAACGCAGGCAATACTTGGTATATTAACGAGTATTTTTGTGAGATATGACGGAAAATTCGCCGTCAAGATGTGCGCCTGCGATTGAATCAGCGGCTGCCAAAAAAAGAGAGGGGCGCCGTGCCTATGCTTCATCTTATCATCGGCCGCAAAAACGCCGGCAAAACTTACCGCGTGTATGAACGTATCCGGGAGGCGGTGAGCGAAGGGCGGCAGGTGTTTTTGCTGGTGCCGGATCAGTTTTCCTTCGAGAGCGAACGGCAGATGCTGTTCCTGCTGGGCGAAAGAAAGGCGGAAAAGGTCGAGGTGTGCAGCTTTTCGCGGCTGGCGGAAACCGTCGTGCCGTCCTCCGGTGTGCGAAAGCTGACCGACGCCGGGCGGGTCGCGTTCATGAGCCTTGCGCTGGAAGAAACGCAGGGCGCGCTGGAGGCCTACGGCCGCTTTGCCGGCAGCATCGGCGTTGTGGCCGAAATGCTCCGGGTGTCGGACGAGCTCAAGCAGTGCGCCGTGACCGCTGAAGCGCTGATCGAAGCCTCCTATAAAGCCGACGACAGAGATGCGATGCTCGGCAAAAAGCTGCGCGATATTGCCAAAATCACCGCCTCTTACGATGCTATGGTGGCGCAGCGCTATTTTGACGAGCGCGATCTGCTCACCCTGTTCGCCGAGCGCCTGCCCCAGGCGCGGCTGTTTGCCGACGCCCTTGTGTTCGTCGACGGCTTCAAGGGCTTCACCGAGCAGGAGATGAAGGTGCTGGCCTGCATCATGGAGCAGGCGCAGGACGTTTTTGTGGCGCTTTGCACCGATTCGCTGTTTGGCGACGAGTATGACGTAAGCCCCTTTGCCTGCGTGCGCGCCACGGCCAGACGGCTGATGGCGGCGGCCAAAAAAGGCGCGGTTGCCGTGAAAAGCGAAACGGTCGAGCCTTATGCCGGGCGCTATACGGCAGCTTCGCTGGCCGCTTTGGAACAAACGCTGTATGCTTTATCGGAGAAAGCGTATCAGGAGCCGGCCGGCGCGATCACTGTTTGCTCCGCGTCGAGCGCCTATGATGAGTGCGATTACGTGGCGCTTGCCATCAAAAAGCTGCTGCGCACCGGGCGCTGCCGCTGCCGCGACATTGCCGTGATCGCCCGGCAGGAGGGCAGCTATTCCAAGTCACTGCGCGCGGCGATGAAAAAACAGGGCGTGCCCGTGTTTGAAGATAAGCGCCGTCCGCTGCTTGCCCAGCCGCTGGCCGTGCTCATCCGCGCCGCGCTGGAGATTGCCGCGCGCGGTTTTTCGTCCGACGCGGTGTTTCGCCTGCTGAAGACTCAGCTGGCGGGCCTGAGCGTGGAGGAGACCGGCGAATTGGAGGACTATGTTTTCCTATGGCAGATCGACGGGCGCAAATGGACGGAGGAATGGACGCAGAACCCGTCCGGCCTCGGCTGCGAAATGCGGGAATCCGACCGGCGAAAGCTCGATGCGCTCAACGCCCTGCGGGAGCGCTGCGCTGCGCCGCTGCTTGCCTTCCGCGCCGGGCTGCGGCAGGCGGAAGGCAGCCGCATGATCGCCGAAATTTACCGGTATTTAATGAGTATCCACGCCGACAGGAACCTGAAGGCCTTTGCCACGGCGCTCAATGAGAGCGGCAGCGAGGAGGAAGCCATTGAGTGCGGCACGGTGTGGGACAAAATGATGGAGCTGCTCGACCAGATGGCGGTCGCCGTGAGCACGAGCCGCTTGGAGCCCAGGCGGCTGCTGGAATTGTTCACGCTCGTGCTTTCCGCGCAGGATGTGGGTGTGATCCCCAAGGGGATCGACGAGGTCACCATCGGTTCGGCGGATCGCGTGCGGCTCAACCGCCCGAAGGTGGTGTTTGCCGTGGGGGTGAACGAGGGCGTTTTTCCGCAGAATCCCACGGCCGGCCGCGTGCTCAACGACGCCGACCGCCGCCTTTTGATCGATCTGGGCGTATCGGTCACCGAACCGTCCCGCTACAAATATCTGGAGGAGCGCTTTCTGGCCTACAGCACGCTGTGTTCCCCCTCAGAAAAGCTGTTTGTGACGTATTGCCGCACCGATTTCAGCGGGGCGGAGGCGTCGCCGTCCGAGCTGGTTTCTCAGATCCTGACCCGTTTTCCGCAGTGCGAGCGGCTGGATTATTCCGGCCTGCCGCTGCCGGATAAGGTGGAAAGCGCCGCCGGGGCGTTCGATCTGGCGGCAAAGCACTGGAACGAGGACACGGTGTTTGAAACCACCCTGCGCGCCGCGTTGGTTCAGCAGGAGGGCTATACGGCGCGCATGAAAGCGCTCGACAGCCTGAACGAGCCGGAGCGGCTGAATATCAAAAGCCCCGAAACCGCGCGCAAGTGCTTCGGCGATAATATTTATGTTTCCGCGACTAAAATCGAAGATTTTGAAAAATGCCCGTTTTTGTTCTATTGCCGCCACGGGCTGAAGCTGCAGGAAAAACGCAAGGCGGAGATCGACAGCATGCTCGGCGGCACGATCATCCACTACGTGCTGGAAAACCTCGTCAAAACCGTCGGCAAGGGGCTGAAAGACCTCACGGACGATCGGATCAAAGAGGAGGTCGACAAGTGGCTTGTGCTGTTTTTGCAGGAGAATATGGTCGGCTTCGCGGAACAGGGCGAGCGCTTCCGTTACCAGTATGACCGGCTGAGCAGGACGGTCTGCCTTGTGGTGCAGAAGCTGCGGCATGAAATGCAGCTCAGCGATTTTGAACCGACCGATTTTGAACTGCCCATCGGCCGCGAGGGCGAGGGCGGCATTCCGGCGTTTGAAATTGAGATCCCCGACGGCGGCAGGATGATCCTCAACGGCAAGGTCGACCGCGTGGATACGCTCAAAAGCGAAGCGGGCACGTTCCTGCGCGTGCTCGATTACAAAACCGGCACGAAGACCTTTGACCTGAGCGACGTGCTCAGCGGGCTGAATATGCAAATGCTGCTGTATCTGTTCGCCATTGAAGCCAACGGAGGCGAACGCTACGGCCGCGTGATCCCCTCCGGCGTGCTTTACGTGCCGGCCAAAAACGACAATTCCGCCGTGGCGCGCAGCGTGGGCGAGGAGGAGATCCGGCAGAAGATGATGGACGACGCGAAGATGACCGGGCTGGTGCTCGACGATGAACGGGTCATCCGCGCCACCGACAAAACCGAGGGCGGCAAAGCCGTCATTCGCGGGCGCGCGGGCGTGGCGGGCAGCCTGATCGATCTGAGCGCGCTGGGCAGGCTCAAAAAAACGGTCTGCGCCATTGTGGGCGACATGGGGCTGAAGCTGCATGAGGGCAAAACTAACGCGGTGCCGGTGCGCAAGGGCGGCAGCACCGATCTGCCCTGCGATTACTGCGCCTACACCGAGGTTTGCCTGCACCGCAAAACCGACGGGAGCAGGCGTTATGAAAAAATGAGCTTTGCGGATTGCCTGGCACAGCTCAGAGAGGGGGGAGACCATGCCGAACTGGACGGTTGAACAGCAAAACGCTATTGAGGGGCGCGCCGGAACGCTGCTGGTCAGCGCGGCCGCCGGGTCGGGCAAAACCACCGTGTTGGTGGAACGGGTCATCCGCCGCCTGATCGATGAAGAAAACAAATGCCCGGCCAACGAGCTGGTGATCGTCACGTTCACCAAGGCCGCCGCGGCGCAGATGAAAGAACGCATCGACCTTGCGCTGCAGGCCCGGCAGGCGAGCAGCGGCAGCCTCTGGCTGCGGCAGCAGCAGTTGCTGCTGCAATCGGCCAGGATCAGCACCATCGACAGCTTTTGCGGTGATCTGGTGCGGGAAAATTTCCACCAGCTCGGCATTTCGGCCGATTTCCGTGTGCTTACGGAACGCGACAGCGCCCCGTATGAAGACCTTGCGCTGCGGGAAGTGCTCGATGAAGCGTATGAACAGAGAAACGCGGATTTTTTGCGCCTGAGCGATAATTTTTCCTCCGGCGGCAACGACCTCGCGCTGGGGGAAGCAATCAAAAAGCTTGCGCTGCTGATGAGCGCGCTGCCGTTTCCGTCCAGAAGTCTGGACGAGCTGGCAGCTCATTATGACAGCCGTCTTCCGCTTTCGCAAAGCCCGTGGGCAGTTCCCGTTTTGCAAAAGGTCACGGATATGCTTGACTTTTGCGTGAACGCCGCGAAGCAGACCCTGCAGGCCGCCGGGGCGCATATGACGACGTATCAGGCGCTGGAACCCCTGCTCATGAGCGACCTGCAGCTGTTCGAGCGGCTGCGGCAGTGCGCGGTTAAAAGGGAATGGGACGCGCTTTATTACGGGCTTTCCGAAATGAGCTTCAAGCGCTTCCCCGCGCCCAAAAAGAACCAGCCGGTTGACGGCGTGCTGTGGGAGCGGGTCAAATTCAACCGCGACAGGATCAAAAAATGCGCGCAAAAGCTTGGCGATTACGTGTTTGTGACCGAGGAAGAATTCGCGGAGGACTGTGCGGCGCTGGAGCCGCTCGTGCGGCAGCTGATCGACCTTGTGAAGCGCTATTCCGAAAACCTGATGGAGCGCAAAAAGCGGGATAATGCGTTTACGTTCAATGACATTGAGCACCTGGCGCTGAACCTGCTGGTGGATGAAAACGGGCAAAAAACGCCGTTGGCGCAATCCCTGAGCGAACACTGTGCGGAAATCATGGTGGACGAGTATCAGGACACCAATGAACTGCAGGATATGATCTTTTCCGCCGTGTCCAGAAAGGAACAAAACCTGTTTCTGGTCGGCGATATCAAGCAGAGCATTTACCGCTTCCGTCAGGCAATGCCGGAAATTTTTCTCCGGCGGCGTTCCGCTCTGCCGGATTTTGACGGCGCGACCTATCCGGCGCAGCTGAGCCTTTCGGCGAATTTTCGCTGCCGCAAGCCCATTGCCGGGGCAGTCAACTTTGTTTTTGAGCAGATCATGACCGCGCGAACGGGCGACGTGGCCTACGAGCCGCTTAACCCGCTTGCGCCGTATGAAGACCACGATGACAATGACGTGGAGCTGATCCTGCGGGAAAACGATGAAGCGGAAACGGAGCCGCAGTTTGCGGCGCGCTATGTGGAAGAGCTGCTTCGGTCGGGGCGAATGCTCGGCGTCGGCGAAAAAAAGCACAGGATCACACCGGGCGACATATGCCTGCTGACCCGCACAAAAAAGCGTATTCCCGATTATGCCGCCGCTCTGGAAAAACGCGGCATTCGCGCGGTGGGGGCGATCGAAGGCGATCTGACCGAAACGGCGGAGCTCAAGCTGGTGCTTTCGCTTCTGCGCGTGCTGGATAACCCGCTTTCGGATGTTCCGCTCGCGGCGGTCATGCTTTCGCCGATGTTCGGCTTTACGACCGACGATCTGACCGAAATCCGTGCGGCGTCCGGGAAAAGGGAGCCGCTTTACCGCAGCGTTGCGGCCTGTGCCGACGGCGGGCATGAGGCGTGCCGCCGCTTTTTGGCGCGGCTGAACGCGCTGCGCCGCATCGAGATCGGCATGGGCGCGGAGGAGTTTTTGCGCCGCCTGTTTGAAGAGACCGATCTGGAGGCCATTGTGTGCGCCATGGGAGAAGCGCAGCTGCGTCTGGCCAACCTGCGGTCGCTTCTGAGTCTTGCCAATCAGTTCGATTCCGGCGTGAACTGCGGCCTGCGCGCCTTTTTGCGCTTTTTGGAATCGGCCGACTGCAAGGGCGTGAGCTTCAACGTCAGTGAGGATTGCGATTCGGTCAAGATCATGAATATTCATAAGAGCAAGGGGCTGGAATTCGGCGTCTGTATCCTGTGCGACCTCGGCTCCCGTTCCGGCGGCGTGGATACGGAAAGCTGGCGCGTGAGCAAAACGCTCGGCATCGGCCTGATGCGGCGCGAACGCCTGAGCAACCGCCCAATGAAAACGCTGCAGCACCTTGCCTGCCGGCTGGAATCCGAACGGCTCGATCTGGCGGAGGAGATCCGCGTTCAATACGTTGCCCTGACCCGCGCCAAAGAAAAGCTCTGCCTGATCGGTACGGTCAACAACCTTGAAAACACGCTGCGCGACACGAGCCTTTCCTATGCCGAAAACGGCGAGGTTTCCGCCTACGCGCTGCAAAAAAGCACCACGACGCTGGGGCTGCTGCTGCCGGCGCTGCTGCGCCACAGGGACGCTGTGGCGCTGCGCACGCTTGCCGGCGCGGGGGAGAGCGGTTTGGTAAAGACGTCCGATTTTTCCATGAAGGTTTCGGTGCTCCGCGCCGGGCGAACGGGAGCGGCCGACGGGGAAACGGCTGCGGCGCCCGGCCGCGCCAGCGCGCCGGATGAAGAATTGAAGCAGGAGCTGCTCGAGCGGATGCGTTACGTTTACCCTTACGCTGTGCTCAGCCGCGCGGTCGCCAAACGGCAGGCGTCCGGTTTTGCCGACAAGCATTTCAGCGACCGCTATTTTGCTTCCTCCAAACCTGCGTTCCTCCAGTCCGGCGGCCTGTCCGCCGCCCAGAAAGGCACGCTCACGCACAAGGTTTTGCAGCTGTGCGATTTTGCGCAGCCGTTTGAGGAGCAGCTCGCGCAGCTCATCGAGCAGGGCGTACTGACCGAAACGGAAAGCCGGGAGCTGGAGCGGGAAGAGCTGAAAGCGTTTTTTGCCTCCGACCTGTGCCGTCGCATCCTCGCTTCGCCTCATGTGATGAAAGAAAAGAAATTTGCCATGCTGATGCCTGTGACGGAGATCTACCCCGAGCTGCCCGACTGGCTTGCGGAAGAAAAGGTCGTGGTGCAGGGGATGGTGGACCTGGCGTTTGAAGAGGACGGCAAAATGGTGGTGGTCGATTACAAGACCGATCACGGCGTGGACGAGCGGGAGCTGGTTGAGCGCCACGCGCAGCAGCTGAAGATTTACGTTCGCGCCCTGAACCGGTGCATGGAGTATGAAGTCAAAGAGGCGCTGCTGTATTCTTTCTCTCTGCGAAAAACCGTGAGAATTCAATAAGAAAAAAATGGAGGATATTTTTTTATAAATATCATCCATTTTTTCTTGATTTTTTTTCAGAATATTGTATAATATTGTTATTATGCAAAAGGAGTGAGCCTATGGCAAGATGCCCGAAATGCGGTCACCGCCTTCGTCTGATCGACATCAGCCAGAATTGTCCGAAGTGCGGCGTGAATATGCGATTCTACAATTTTGAAGAGACTTTCTACCGTGAGGCAAAATATGCCGAGCTGAGCCGTGCCGGTATCTCCGCCAAGATCCGTCGGCTCAAAGCGTCTTTTCTCGGGTCAAATCTCACCAAAGCGCGTCTGGCGGTCATGCTGCTGCCGCTGCTGTCGCTTTTGGTGCCGAGCGGAAAATTTATTCTGTCACTGATTTTCAAACAGGAGGAGATCTCGTTCGGGGCCATCGGGCTGTTCACGCTGGTGAGCGGCGGCGGATTGAACTTTTTGCTCGGCATGAAAGATGCGGCGGTTTCCGGCGCGGCGTTTTCCGCGCTGATCGCGGCGCTGGCAGCCTTTGCCCTCACGGCTTTTTTTGCCGTTGCCGTGCTGCTGACTTCGCTGCTGGGCTTTCTCAGCATCCGGAATATGCAAAAGATCTCCTGCGCGTTTTCCGCCCTCGGTGCGGCTGGCTCCATCGCCACCCTGATCCTGATCGCCCGCTTTGCCGCCATGCCGGCCAACCCCGTCGTATCGGGCAGGTCGGGCTTCGGGCTGCTGCTCACTTTCGCCGTGTTCGGCGTTACCTTCACCGTGAGCCTGCTGCTGTGCCGCAAGGGTATTCCGGTGGAATATGACGAAGGCGTACTCGAACGCATCGAGATCTTCAAAAAAGTCAAGCGCGGTGAAGTGAAGCTCGACGAGCTGCCGCAGCCGGTGGTTGAAACCGAGGAAACCCGCAAGATCGATGCGGAGATCGCCGCGGAAGAAGAGGCGTTCCACGAAAAATACGCGAAGAAGGAGGGCTGATGATGAAAAAACAGGTCGACAAAACCAAGCTCCTGACCGCCGCTGTCATCACGATCCTCTGCTTGATCTTCGTGGTAGGCTTTATCTACGGTCTGAACAGCGTTCTGGCCATGGAAGGCGCCGACCCGCCCGTGGTCAATGAGCCGCCCGCCACGCCTGCCCCGGCTTCGGTTCAGGAGGCGGTCGACTATCTCTACCGCACAGTTGATCTGGCGGTGGAGGGTAAGCCGAAGGCGGAAAGCAAAGATGAGTTTTCCATCGACGGCGATTCGCTCTCCCTTCAGGGCACTCAGGCTGTTCAGGCGGCGGCACAGTTTTTGTGCGATGACGTAGAGGCTCTGCTGGAAGACAGCTTTGACGCCAAAGAGTCCGACTTTTTTGCCGGTATCGAAAATGTGATCCTTCGCCCTGACGTGACGGCGGATGAGGTCAAAGAGTTTCGATGCGACTATATCAAATACGTCTGCCCCTCCTGCGGGGAAGAAAGCGACGAACCGCTGGATCATTGCGAGGCCTGCGGCGGCGTATATCCCTACAACGAACGGTGGGAGGACGATTACGTCATTACCCTTGCGCTTAAGGAAGAGGACAACGACATTGTCGAAAAATGCTTCCGCCAGCGCAGCGAAGAAGAGATCGCCGCCCTGACGGCCGACGCCGTGAGCGGCAAAATGGAGATCAGCAACACCGAGGTCACTTACAACGAGCTTTTCGTTGTGTTCAAGGTGGATCGGCTGACCGATGAGCTCAAAGAGCTTTCCTATTGCAAAAAGATGACGGTAAAAGCCGATTATGCTTTTATCGGCGACTATGCCGCAGCCGAAGGCGGCACGGCGACGTTTGATCTGGAAGAAAAGAATGAATTCTTCCTGACGTGGCCGAGCCTGAAGCTTTCCGCCTCCACCATGGCGATCGAGCCGGGCAGCGATAATAACCTGCTGGCTACGCTCACCTGCAGCGATCCGACCAAACAGACCGTCACCTGGTCGTCCTCTGATGAAACGGTCGTCAGGGTCGATGAGGAGGGCTATCTCAAGGGCGGCAAACACAAGGTCGCCGAGGGGAAATCCGCGATCATTACGGCGAGCTTTGAATTCGGCGGCAAGAGCTATTCCGATTCCTGCGAGGTGTTCGTTCGCTACCCGGTGGAATCCATTGCACTGTCCAGACGGAAAGCGACGCTGAAGGCGGGCGAGAGCCTGAACCTTTCCGTTAAATTCTCGCCCCAAAAGGCCACCGTGCAGACCGTGACCTGGTATACGGAAAACGAGGCGGTCGTGCAGGTGGGAGCGGACGGTACCGTTCGGGCGATCGCCCCCGGCAAGGCCAAAGTCTACTGCCTGTCTGACGACGGCTACTTCAGATCTTCCTGTGAGGTGACGGTAAAATGAGTGAACATAAACACGCTCCCGACGAAAACAAAATGGTTCGCAAGCTTGTTGACGAAGCGTTCGGGGAGGAAACCGGTTCTGCCGCCAAATTAGGGGAAGAGCGGCTGGGGCGTTACAGCAACATTGCCGTTAAAATGTTCCACACCAGCGTTTTGCCGCCCCGCGAAATGGCGCTGCCCGCCATTGGTCAGTTTGCCTCCAAAATCCTCAAGGGGCTGGAAGCGTACCGCCTGCTTTATTTCGTCAATGTTCTGAAAATCGATATGACCTACGTCACGCTGATCCTCACCCTGATCGGCATTTACGACGTGCTCAACAACCCCCTTATGGGTATTGCCTACGACCGCACCAGAACCCGCTGGGGCAAGGCAAGACCCTACATCATGTTTTCCGCCATTCCCTATTTCGCCTGCACGGCGCTGCTTTATTGCGGCGCGCTGTTTTTGGGCGATAAATCCGGCAACGATCCCAAAAAGATCATCTTTGTGTTTGTCATGCTGTTTGTTCAGGAAACGCTGTCCACCATTTACAGCATTCCGCGCGACAATATGCTCTCGCTCCAAACGGCAAACCCAAAGGACAGAATCACGGTCGGCCTGCTCAACACCTACATCGGCGAGTTCGGTTCCCAGATGGTCTATGTCATTTTCCTGCCTCTGATGGAGCTGAACAACAAGGGCTACATCAACGTGCCCATGCCCATGATCTTTGCGATCCTGAGCATCTTTGCCTGCTCCCTCGGCGCGGTGGGCAACATGGCCATGGCGGCCGGGTGCAAGGAACGCATCATGCTTCAGCCCAAGCCTGTTCCCTTCACCAAAACGCTGTTCTACATGCTCAAAAACAAATACCTGCTGCGTAACTTCATCGCCAATTTCGCCACCTCCTGGTGGTCTGACGGCGGCTATTCGTGGGACGTTGTCACCCAGATGGAAATCTTCGGCGGCTCGGTTTACGGCTTCATTGCCTATATGCCCTACAACATCGTGGATATTCCCAGTGTTGCGCTGGTTCCGAAATTCCAGAAAATCTTCAAGGGCAACAACCGCAACGCCTACATTGTGCTGCGGTTCTGGGACCTTCTCTGCGGCGTCGGCATGGCCGCGTTCGGCTGTCCGCTGGTGCAGAACCGCTGGGCGATCATCGGCATTTATGCGTTTTTCTACGGCCTGAACGGCCAGAACAACGGCGCTGCCAACGTGTTCAGCGCCGAGGTCGAGAGAGAGATCGCGGACTACACCGAATACGTCAGCGGCGAACGTCCCGACGGCACGATGAACCTCATCCCGTCGCTGATCACCAAAATCACGGCGCCGCTCAATGCTTTGCTCACGGTGAAGCTGTTCAAGTGGTCGGGCTACGATTCCACCATTCCGATGAACCCGTGGTCGCAGGGCAGCAAAATTGTTTACCAGAAGGTTTTCTTCCTCTTCACCGCCATTCATTTTCTGCCCAACGTGGTGAGAATGATTCCGTATTTCTTCTACGATCTCGTCGGCGAAAAGCGTGAAAGAATGTACATTGCGCTCAATGAGCGCCGCGCGCTCATGGCAAAGGAGCACACCACCAACGAAGCGGTGGAAGAGCTGATGGAAGCCATGGAAGAAACGGGCGTCGAGGTTTGATAACGGTTAAAAGGATAACAGCGGCATGAATTTTTACTCGATCGCCGACCTCACCGTCGGCCTGGAACCGCGGTACCCCATGCTGCGGGAGCGGTGCAAGCCGTATCTGTGCAAAAAAAGCGGCGTGACCGATTACGTTATAACGACGCAGACGTGCGAGCTTGCCGAGCTTGCGGCGCGAACCCCCGGGGCGACGGAAGAGGTGCTGGAATACCTTCACGTCGGCACGCTGTTCTATTCGGCGTTGATCCGGCACCACGGGCTGATGCTCCATTCTTCCGCCGTGGTGGTCAACGGCGCGTGCTATGCTTTTTCGGCGGACAAAGGCGTCGGCAAATCGACGCAGACCGCACTGTGGCTTCGGGAATTCGCCGACCGGGGCGCATATATCCTCAATGACGATAAGCCGGCGCTCAAGCTTGAAAACGGTTCGTTCTATGCGTGGGGCACGCCGTTCAGCGGCGTGAAGGATCTCAGCGTGAACGGCTCGGCGCCGCTCAAAGCAATTGCTTTTGTGCAGCGCAGCCCAACCAACACCATCGAGCGGCTCGCGCCCATGCAGGCCATTCCGCTCCTGTTCAAACAAACGATCCGCCCGGCGGATGAAACGCTGATGAATCTGCTTCTGGATACCGTGCAGCAGCTGGTGGAAAAGGTTCCGCTGTTCCTGCTGCGCTGCAACAGGGAGGCGGACGCGGCACATATGGCCTATGAGGCCATGAATCAGTAAACAAAAGGCAGCGCCTCGTTGACCGGGGCGTTGCCTTAAAGGCGTGTGATGATTTTGCGAGATGAAACGATGCCGCAGCAGGCGGGTCGAGCCTTTGGCGCAGCCGGCGCCGTCGTCATGCTCTTTTCCCTGCTGATCACCCTGTTTCCCTTCAGCCTTTCGGCCCGGGCGTTTGAGCTTGACGGCAGAATGAGGGAGCCCATGTGGGCGGAGCTGGAACCGTTTACCGTCATCGAGCTGCGGGATGAGCCAAACTGTTCCGTTGACCTCGCCAAAATCTACGTCTGTTTTGATGAGCGTGACCTGATCACCTGCATCGGTTTTCGCTTCACGCACAAGGCGCCGACCCCGAAGGAAACGGAAGAAGGGGCGCCGGACGCCGACCTGCCCATCCTGACCGGCGTTGCCGCCAAGGTGGAGGACAAGGATTTTTTGACGTTTACCACGCAGAACGCGGATTCCTATAACGGAGACGACTATCACATTCAGGGCGCCGCGTTCCCGTTGTCGGATACCGGAACGACCGCCGAGGTTTTCATCGGGCAGAAATTCGGGTTCGGCGATCCGCTGCACGTTCAGCTGCGGTTTTATGACGCCGACGGGGTTCCGTCCAACGTGTATCCGCTGGAGATTCGCACGCCGACGCCGCAGACAACGGCGATAACCGTGGGCACAACGGCTGCGCCGCCGCAGACGGCCAAGCCGATCACGACGCGCACCACAACGGAAAAAAGAACCACAACCAGGCGCGTCACGACCGAAAAAACCACTGTGCCGAAAACCACTGTGGAAAAGACCACCGTGCCGAAAACCACCGCGGAGCGCACAATCGCGGAACGCGCCGCGGCGGAGCAAACCGCTGGGGAACGCACCACCCGCGAAAAAACGACCAAAGAAAAGACCACGAAAACCAAAACGACCAGGCCGCCCAAAACCACTGTGCCCAAAACCACCGGCGCGCAAAAAGACGACGGAGCGGTTTTGCAGCAGGCGATCACGGAAAACAACGAATTGCTGCAGGAGGTCATGGTCGAGCAGATCAAAACCAAAAAGACGCTGTACATTGCGATCGGCGCGCTGCTCGTTGCCGCGTTTGTGGTCTGCTTCCGCTCGCTCAAGCCGAATGACGATTAACCTGACAAGAAGAATGCCGCAGACATTTTGGCGTCTGCGGCGTTTTTTTGATGCTTGGGTCAGGTCATTTTTTCCTGCTTGACCTTGTGGTCGATGATATGACGCGAGGCGAGCTCGTTGCGCACGTCGTCCACGCTGATGCCCATTTCCACCATGAGCACCATGGCGTGGTAGGCCAGGTCGGCCAGCTCGTAGATCGTGTCTTTTTTGTCGCCCGATTTGCCGGCGATGATCACCTCGGCCGATTCCTCCCCGACCTTTTTCAAAATTTTGTCGATGCCCTTCTGGAACAGGTAGGTGGTGTAGGAGCCCTCCGGCATTTTCTGCTTGCGGTCCTCCATGAGTTCATACAGCCCGTCCATCGAAAACTCGTGGTAGACGTCGCTTTCATAGACGGGGTGATGGAAGCAGGAATCCCTGCCCGTGTGGCAGGCGGGGCCGTCTTTTTTGACAACAATGGTCAGCGCGTCCTTGTCGCAGTCGGTCGTGATGGAAACGATGTGCTGATAATTACCGCTGGTTTCGCCCTTGAGCCACAGCTTCTGGCGGCTGCGGCTGTAAAAGCAGGTCAGCCCCCGGCGGATGGAAATTTCAAGGCTCTCCCGGTTCATATAAGCCACCGTCAGCACCTTTTTGCTCACGGAATCCACAATAACGGCCGGGATCAGGCCTTTTTCGTCAAACTTCAAATCATGTATACTTACCATATTCAGCACCTCACGTTGATATTGTTTTCGGCCAGTACTTTTTTGAGTGCGGGTATTTCAACTTCACCAAAGTGGAAGATGGAAGCGGCCAGCCCCGCGTCGATGGTGGGCAGCCTGGTGAACAGCTCCACAAAATCCTTGACGTCGCCGGCGCCGCCCGAGGCAATGACCGGCACGTTCACGGCGTTGAGCACCTGCTCGAGCATCTCCAGATCGAACCCGTTTTTGACGCCGTCCGTGTCAATGGAATTGACCACGATCTCGCCGGCTCCCAGCGACACGCCGCGCCTGATCCATTCGATCGCCTCCAGCCCCGTGTTCTCGCGCCCGCCCTTGGCGAACACGCGGAACACGCCGTCCACGCGTTTTACGTCAACGGAGAGCACCACGCACTGGTCGCCGTAGCGCTTGGCGGCGCGGTGAATCAGATCGGGGTCGCGGATGGCGCCGGAATTGACGCTGACTTTGTCCGCGCCGCAGGTGAGCACCCGTTCAAAATCATCCACGGTGTTGATCCCGCCGCCGACGGTGAGCGGAATGAAGATTTGCGAGGCAACGTCGCGCAGGATGTCGGTGAACAGCTTCCTGCCCTCGAACGAGGCGGTGATGTCGTAAAACACCAGCTCGTCCGCGCCGCTGCGGGAATAGTAATTGGCCAGATCAATGGGGGAGGAAACGTCGCTGACGCCCTCAAAATTCACGCCCTTGACCACGCGGCCGTTTCTGACGTCCAGACAGGGGATAATGCGTTTTGTAATCATTTTGCCACCTCGATCGCTTCTTTGAGATCAATGGCGCCCGTGTAATAGGCCTTGCCGATGATGGCGCCGTAGAGGTTCATTTTTTTCAGGTTTTTCACGTCGTCCATGCTGCTCACGCCGCCGGAGGCGGTGAGATCCATGGTGAAGTGTTCCGACAGCTTTTGATACAGCGCCAGATTCGTGCCCTTCATGGCGCCGTCTTTGGAAATGTCGGTGCATATAATATTTTTCACGCCGAGGGCCTGCATTTGCCGCAAAAAATCTTCCAGCGAGAGCGCGGATTTTTCCAGCCAGCCCTTGATGGCAATGAAGCCGTCCTTCACGTCGGCGCCCACGGCGATGCGGCTGCCGTAGCGGCCGACCGCCTGTTCCAGAAAGGCGCGGTCATTCACCGCCGCCGTGCCTAAAATCACGCGGTCAACGCCGTTGTTCAAATAGTTTTCCACGGTTTCCATGGTGCGGATGCCGCCGCCGATCTCGGTGAAGAGAGGGGTGTTTTGGGCAATGGCGGTCACAACGTCAAGGTTCGGCGTCGTGCCGTCTTTGGCGCCCTCCAGGTCGACCATGTGGATATGCGTCGCGCCGAAGGAAACAAAATCGCGGGCGATCGCAAGCGGGTCGTCGCTGTAAACCGTCATGTTGGCATAGTCGCCCTTGAGCAGGCGTACCGCCTTTTTTTCATATAAATCAATCGCAGGCAGAATGATCATGCTTTGTCTCCTTCACAGAAAGCACGGAGAATATTCAATCCGACTTTTCCGCTTTTTTCGGGGTGAAACTGGCAGCCGCAGACGTTGCCTTTCTGCACGGCGGCGGTCAGCTCTTTGCCGTATTCCGCCGTGGCGATCAGGCTCTCCTCACAATCCACCGCGTAAAACGAATGCACGAAATACACACAGTCGTTTTCTTTGATGAAGCGGAACAGGGGAGAAGGGTTGGCAAAATGCAGCGCATTCCAGCCAATGTGGGGGATCTTCAGCCCTGCGGGGATCGTGCCTTCCATGCCGATGATCCTGCCCTTGAGCAGCCCCAGACCGTCGTGCTCGCCGTATTCGTAGCTTTTTTCAAACAGCAGCTGCATTCCCAGGCAAATGCCCATCAGGTCTTTTCCGTTTTTGGCCTCTTCACAAATCACCGTGTCCAAGCCGCTGTCTCTCAGCTTTTTGGCGGCGTCGCCAAACGCGCCAACGCCCGGCAGGATCAGCTTGTCCGCCCGGCGCAGCGTCGCCGCGTCGTCGGTCACAATGGCGTCGGCGCCCACGCTTTTGAGAGAACAGAGCAGCGAAAACAAATTGCCCACGCCGTAATCAACAATGGCAACCATCAAAGCACCCCTTTCGTGGAAGGGATCTCATCGGCAAATTCCGGGTCGATGGCGACCGCCGCTTTCAGGCTGTGCGCCGCCGCTTTAAACGCGCCCTCGATGATGTGATGCGCGTTTTTGCCGGCCAACTGGCGCAGGTGCAGCGTGATTTTGCTTTCGCGCACGAACGCGAGCCAGAATTCTTCGCACAGCTCCGTGTCAAAATCGCCGACCTTCTGCGCGGGAATGGCCAGCTCATAGCACAGCATGTCGCGCCCGGAAAGATCGACCGCGGACAGGATGAGCGCTTCGTCCATGGGCAGCAGCTTATCGCCGTAGCGGACAATGCCTTTTTTGTCGCCCAGCGCTTCGGCAAACGCCTTGCCCAGCGTGATGCCGACGTCCTCCACGGTGTGGTGGTAATCGACCTGAACGTCGCCCTTGCAGAAAACGTTCAGATCAAAGCGGCCGTGCCGCGCGAACAGGGTCAGCATATGATCCAGAAAGCCGCAGCCGGTCTGAATGTCGCTGTCGCCCACGCCGTCCAGATCGAGCAGAAGGCGCACGTCGGTCTCGCCCGTGGTTCGTTTTAATTCAGCAGTTCTCATGGTTTTCAGCCTCCCAAAATCTCTTTGATCGTTTCGATCAGCGTCTGCATTTGTTCCTTTGTGCCAATGGTGATGCGGTTGAAGCTTTTCAGCCGCTCTTTGTCAAAATGCCGCACTAAAATGCCTTTTTCCTTGAGCTTTCCATACAATGCCCCGCCGTCGATCTGCGGGCTTTCGGCGAACACGAAATTGGTTTTGGAATCGAGCACCCGGAACCCGAGGCTGCGCAGCTGTTCCGTCGTCCACGCGCGGTTTTCGATGATCGTGCGGCAGTTGGTCATGTAGTAGTCGTTTTCGGCCAGCGCCGCTTGCCCCGCGGCGTCGGTCAGGCGGTTGATGTTGTAGGGGTTGGTGGAATAGCGCAGGGTATTCAGGTCGGCGATCAGCTTTTTGCTGCCGAAGCCGAAGCCCAGCCGCGCGCCCGCCATGGAGCGGGATTTGGAAAACGTGCCGACCACCAGCAGGTTTTCGTACCGGTCAAGCAGCGTCACGGCGCTTTCGCCGCCGAAATCAACATACGCTTCGTCCACGATCACCACATTGTCCGGGTTGCTTTTGACGATCTGTTCCACCTCGCTCAGCGGCAGCGCCAGCCCCGTCGGCGCGTTGGGGTTGGCGAGGACGACGGTTTTGTGAATGCCGATATAATCCGCCGGGTCAAGGCTGAAATCACTTTTGAGCGGGATTTCGGTGAAGGGGATGCGGTTGAGCTGCGCAAACACGGGGTAAAAGCCGTAGGTGATGTCGGCAAACGCCAGCGGGTGCGCTTCGTCGGCAAACGCCATGAAGGCAAAATTCAGCACCTCGTCCGAGCCGTTGGTCATCACGATCTGATCCGGGTCAAGGCGGTAAATCTCCGCCATTTTGGCGCGCAGCTTCACGCATTCCGGGTCGGAATACAGCGCCAGCCGGCGGCTTTCGGTTTCCACGGCCTCCGCCACGCCCGGGGAGGGCGGGAACGGCGACTCGTTGGTGTTGAGTTTGATATAGGCGCGGTTCTGCGGCTGTTCGCCGGGGGTGTAGGGCGTTAAGTCCGCATATCGCGCGGAAAAGAATCGGCTCATATTATTCAAAGCGAACGACGGCGCTTTTGGCGTGCGCGTCCAGCCCCTCCTTCTTGGCAAAGGTGGCGATTTTTTCGCTGACGGCTTTCAGCGCGTCGGCGGTGTAGTAGGTATACTGCGATTTTTTCACAAAGTCGTCGACCGACAGCGGCGAGGAAAACCGCGCCGTGCCGCCGGTGGGCAGCGTGTGGTTGGGGCCGGCAAAATAATCGCCCAGCGCTTCGGGACAGTTCTTGCCCATGAAGATCGAACCGGCGTGTTTGATGCGGTCGAGGTAATCAAAGGGATTGTCCACGCAAAGCTCCAGATGCTCGGGCGCGATCTCGTTGGCAATGTCGATGGCGAGCATGAGGTTGTCTTGCGCCACAATGATCTTGCCGTTGTTGTCGATGCTCGGGCGGGCGATGCTTTCGCGCGGCAGAAGCGGCAGCTGGCGTTCCAGCTCCGCCTGAACGGCGAGGGCGAAATCATAGCTGTCGGTCACCAGCACGGCGCTGGCGTTTTTGTCGTGCTCCGCCTGTGAGAGCAGGTCGGCCGCCACAAAAACGGGGCTGCACGTGCTGTCGGCCACCACTAAGATCTCGCTCGGGCCTGCGATCATGTCGATCGACACCAGCCCGAACACCTGCTTTTTGGCTTCCGCCACAAAGGCGTTGCCGGGGCCGACGATCTTGTCCACCTTCGGTATGCTCGCCGTGCCGTAGGCAAGGGCGGCCACGGCCTGCGCCCCGCCGACCTTGAAAATGCGGTCCACGCCCGCAATTTTTGCGGCGGCTAAGATTTCGGGGGTCACGGTGCCGTCTTTGCGGGGCGGCGTCACCATCACCAGTTCCGCGCAGCCTGCGATTTTGGCGGGGATGCTGTCCATGAGCACGGTCGATGGGTAAGCCGCCGTGCCGCCGGGCACATAAAGCCCGACCTTTTCGATCGGGATTACCTTTTGCCCGATGATCACGCCGTTGCTTTCATTGATGATGAAGCTGTTGCGCTTTTGCTTTTCGTGAAACGTGCGGATGTTGGCGGCCGCTTCTTTGAGAATGTCAAGAAATGCGTCGTCGACCGCGGCAAAGGCCGCTTCAATTTCCGCTTCGCTCACTTCCAGCGCCGTTAAACGCACCTTGTCGAATTTTTCGGTGTAATCCAGCAGCGCCTTGTCGCCGTTTGCTCTGACCTCGGCCAGAATAGCCGCGACCGTGTCCTCCACATTGGCGGACAGATTCTCACGCGCAAAAATTTCTTCGCTGCTCACTTCGCCGTATTTATAAATTTTAATCATCTTGTCTGACCTGACCTTTCATGTTTTTCGTGATCTCTTCGATCTCCCGGTTCAAAAACCGGAACGAGGCCTTGTTGGCGATCAGCCGCGCGCTGATGGGCAGAATGGTCGCTTTCACTTCCAGATCGTTTTCCTTCAGCGTCGTACCCGTTTCCACAATGTCCACGATCACGTCGCTCAAGCCTAAAATCGGCGCGAGCTCGATGGAGCCGTTGAGCTTGATGATGTCGATGTCGCGCCCGAGCCGGGTGTAGTAATCGGACGCGATGTTCACAAATTTGGTTGCCACGCGCAGGGTTTTGATTTCGTCCGGGTTCGTTTCTTTTTTGGCGGCGACCGCCATGCGGCACTTGCCCAGATTCAGATCGAGCAGCTCATACACGTCGGGCGCGTATTCCAGCAGGATGTCTTTGCCGGCTACGCCCAGATCGGCCGCGCCGCGTTCAACATAGATGGAAACATCGCTTGGCTTTACCCAGAAAAAGCGGATCTGTTTTTCGGGGTTTTCAAAAATCAGCTTGCGGTTTTTTTCTTTAATGGAAGGGCAGTCAAAGCCCGATTTTTCAAACATTTCATAGACCTTTTCGCCGAGTCTGCCCTTGGGCAGCGCAATGTTGAGCATGTTCACCCTTCCTTTCTCAAATCAATGATTTCTTTGCAGCGCAGCTTTTCGGGCACGGCCTTTTGTGCGCTGCAGCTTTTGCCTTCGGCGATGAGAGCCGCCGCCTTTTCGGCGACCGCCGCATAGGGCACGGTTTCGTCATACAGCAGCAGCACATCCACGTCGCAGCCACGCCGGGAAGGCGCCAGATGCTCGAGCATATCCAGATAAAGCGCGAACCCGATGGCGCGGGAGGAGCGGCGGATTTTTTTCATCATGCCGTCATACTGACCGCCCGAAAGCACGTCGTTGGCGATGCCGTAAAGAAAGCCCTTGAAGATGAAGCCGTTGTAATAGCTGCTGTCGCCGACGAGCGAAAAATCAAACTGAATGTTTTCGCTGTAAGGCGATGCGTCCAGCAGCGCGGAAAGCTGCCGCACTTCCTCCAGCTGTTCGGCGGAGCAGAGCGCTTCAAGCGTTTGCAGCACGGCGTTGCGTTCGCCATAGGCGTGGATGAGCCGGCACAGCTTTTCGTAGCCGTCGCTGCCAACGCCGTACTGTTCGCACAGGGCTTTCAGGTCGTGCTCATTCTTTTCGGAAAGGAACCCGAGCGCCTGCTTCCGGAACCGGCTGTCGGCGCACAGGGAACCGGTCACGGCGGTGAGGATGCCGAGGTGCGACACGGTCAGCACAAAGCTTTGCTGAAGGGAGGCCAGGCTTTCCGCGGCCAGTGAAATGACCTCGTAAATGTCAAACAGGTCGATGTCGCCGATGCATTCCAGCCCGGCCTGCATGATCTCCTTGAAGCGGTGGGTGCTTTTGGAAACGCGGTAGACGTTTTCGTTGTAATACACCTTCTGCTTCACGCCGGGG